>JAFAWC010000246.1 GCA_019242135.1 Mycobacteriaceae bacterium
TGTGTTCACCGGGTTCGCGATGGCCGGCTACGGCATGACCAAGCATCACCTGGTGCAGCGGGAGCCAGGTTGGCGCCGAAAGCTGGTGATCAACTTATCCGCCGGGGTGACCTCGACGATCGTGGTTGCAATATTCGCGGTGGCCAAGTTCACCGAGGGAGCCTGGCTCGTGGTGATCGTATTTCCGCTGTTGGTTGGGCTGTTGACGCGGTTGAACCGGGAGTACCGCGCCGAGGCGGCGATCCTCGAACAGTTCCGCACCGACCGCCCCGACATGGTGCGCTACGCCCGCCACCTGGTGTTTGTGTTGGTCAACTCCGTCGACCTGGCCGTGCTGGAGGCGCTGCGCTACGGACGCGGACTGCGCGCTGACGAGTTGACCGCCATTCATTTCGTGATCGACTCCGCGCACGCCGAAGCTCTGCGGAAGCGTTGGGAATACTACGATTTGGAGACCCCGCTGCGGCTCATCGACTGCCCGGACCGCCGGCTGATCCGCGCCGCCCAGGAGTTGGTCGCGTCAGCGGCGAAGCAGTACAAGGACTCCAACGTCACCGTGTTGCTGCCCCGGCGCAGCTATGCACCGCTGCTGGGTCGCCTGTTGCACGACCGCACCGCCGACAAGATTTCCCGCGCGATCAGCCAGGTGCCCGACGCCGCGGCCACGATCGTGCCGTATGACGTGCAGTCGCGCATCCGGCACGCGTATCCGGATCTGTTCGAGCAGCGCCTCACCCGCGGGGCGGAAAGGATCCGCGATCGCATCGCCGCGGGGGAGCGCAAGCTCGTCAGCAGCTATGAGAATCCGCACGCGCCGGCTGCGGTGGTGACGATCGACGACCTGATTCCCGGACATCTGGGCACCGTGCAGGGACGCGTCAAGGAGGTGGACGACGTCACCAAGAACGGACGTAGCAAACGCATGATCACCGTCGGCGATGACAGCGGTGACTTGCGGGTCGGCTTCAGCCACGGCGGCGCGGACATCATTCCCGGGCAGGTGCTGCAGATCACCGGAAAAGCGCGCCAATCGGGCAACCGGCCCATCTACATGGCCGACCCGTCCTACGAGGTGGTCGACGAGGCGCAGTCGACGTCTGCGGGTAACTGAGGCCGGCTTGGTCGGCGCCGTCAGCCGCCGAACATCAGATACAGCCCGGTGAAGGTGTAGCCGACCATCACGAGCATCATCGCGAGCTGGCCGGTGAGCTGGCGTCCGGCCGGGAGGAGCCGCAGCGCCTTGTCGTGGGCGGCGATCACCGCGACCACGTGTCCGGTGACAATGCACAGCACCTTGATGGTGGCCAGCACCGTCGGGTGCCGCGAGAGCACGTAGTCCACGTGAAGATGTGCCAAACCCATCAGGTTCCAGCCACGGCCCAGGGGGTCGCCGAGCGCGAACACCGCCTGCTGGCCGCGCTCGACCAGATACGACAAATAGTGCGCGAAGATGTAGCCCACCACGATCGGGACCAGCGAGTGGGCCATCTCGCCCGGGAAGCTGCGGCGGCTGTCGCGGTCCACCGCGCGGGTTGCGCGGGCCGCCAGCGTAAAAGTCACCGCGACAACGGTGATGAACACGATCAGCCCGATCGTGCGCAACACCGACGAGGCGGTCACGGCCGACACCGCGTGGGCCGTTCGGGCGAGGCGGTCGGCGAAACTGCGCCAGTCGGGGCTGGCCGAGAAACTGTCAAAGGCCGTCGAACCGAACAACACCGAGACGACGGCAACGACACCTGGGCGCACCGGCAGGGACGGAAGATGATCCAGCGGGTTGCCGACGACGATCGCGCCGGTGGTGAGGTCGCGGCGAAACGGTGACAGCCGCGAAACCACCGCGCTGTAGACGTCGAACGGGTCGGCTCGGGCCAACCACAGATCACCGCACACGAACGCGCCGGCGAGCAGTGTGCAGAAGTACACCAGCACCCACGTTTTGATCGCCGGCATGGACGCCGAGTCCGGGCTCGCCAATTCCAGCCAGACGAACGCGAACAATCCCACCGCGGCGGGCCGGTAACCCCAGGTGTGCGGGTATCGCAGCCGCGACACCGCCCGCCGCGCCCCGGGGATGCGGCGCACCAGCCGGTACAGCGTCCGTGCCGGCGAGAGCACCCGCCACACGGGTCCCACGATCAGCGACACCGCCACCAGCCCGACCCACAGCAGCACGTAGAACACCTGCGGCAGTGCGTTGGTGGGATTCTGCGGTCCGAACAGGCCCGCCATCACCACCCACGCGGTGAAAAGCAACGCCAATCCAGCCGCGCAAGCCCGAAGAAGGCGGGAGTTGGCCAGTCGGGTAAAGACCTGCGGCAGTGGGTGTCCCGGCTTTCTTGGGTCGAACCGTGGCCGGCGCCATGCGAAGGCGATCAGAGCGAAGGTGAAGGTCAGTACCCACGCCGCGCCGACGAGCACGTAACCGACGGGCACCGGTAGGTCGGTGGACCCACCCAAACCATGAGCGAGGACGGTCACCGATGGACCGTCAGCGGTCACGGCTGGACTTGCAGCGTGGCGACGGTCTTGTCCAGCTTGTGCAACTCGATTTCCACCGATCCCGGGACGTCGACGGTGAACGTGAAGGTCTGGTTCGGCGCGGCAGCGACCTCGAACTCGTGGTCGGGACTGGAATGGACGTGAAGCTCATCGGCGGCGTCGCTGGTGACGCGCACGGTGACCGGCTGGCCGACCTTGCCCTGCCAGGTGGCGTTGGTCGGTGTCACCTGACCGTTCGCGATCGTGACGTCAAACGTTGCCGCTCCTGCGGGCGACTGCGCCGACGGCGACGTCGCCGCCGGCGACGCAGAGGTTGTGGCCGGCGAACTCGAGCTGTTGGACTTGTTGCTTCCTGCGCACCCTGCTACGAGCCACACAGCCAACGCTGCGACCAGCGCGATCATCCAGCCCCGAGCCATGACGCCACTCCCTTGTCGTTGACTTGCCCGTCGAGACGACGGTCGTGGGCGCTTCGCCGCCACTGCAGCGGTAACTTACTCGGCGGTCACGCCCGTCGCCGCCGCCACAGCGCCACCACCAC
>JAFAWC010000404.1 GCA_019242135.1 Mycobacteriaceae bacterium
GATCAACATCGACAAGGTGTCTTCGGTGAAGACGTCATTCGGCCCTGATTTCGCGGTGCAGACGATCGGTCAGACGGCCATCGATCCAAAGCTTTTGTCCCCCGTACAGTTTCAGCAGGGACTGACCTGGGACCCGACCGACTGTGCGAAGTACGCGTGGACGCTGCCGTCGGGGCTGAAGGGCAACATCGCGACAGTTTCGGCGCAGGGACAGGGAAATCGGTTCATTGCGATGGCGATCGAGACCTCTCAGCCGGTGCGTTACGACCCAGCCGTGGTCGACAAGTGCCGTCATGTCAGCTTCAGTGGAGCCGATGTCCATGGCGTGGTCGACGTCGTCGATTCGCCGCACGTCGACGGCGCACAGACCCTCGGCAAGCACCGCGAACTGCAGACCACCGTCGGGTCGGGTGAGCTCTACACCTACGTCGCCTATCTCGACGACTACCTCGTCGTCGTCACCGCCAACCCGTTGCCGATTCCCAACCAGCCCGTGCCGCAGGTGAATATCCAACGCGCACAACAGCTGCTTACCGACGCGGTCGCGGCGGTGCGAAGCTGACGTCAACGAACACCCGGCGGCCGGAACTGAATGCTGATCCGAGCTCGACAGGGCGCGCCGGTCTTCGGGACCGAGTGTTCCCATGTGCGTTGGCATGACCCGCCCATCACGAGAAGGTCACCGTGCGCCTGCGGCAGTCGCAGCGAAGCTCCGCCGCCTTTGCGGCGCAACGCCAGTATCCGGGTGGCGCCCAGGCTGACGATAGCCACCATGGTGTCCTGCGTGCGACCGCGGCCGAGCTTGTCGCCGTGCCACGCCACGCTGTCGTTGCCGTCGCGGTACAGACACAGTCCGGCCGTGGTGAACGGTTCGCCGAGCTCCTCGCCGTAGGCATCGTTGAGACGGTCCCGCAGCTCGGCGATGCAAGGTGGGGTCTGGGCGCTCAGGTCATAAAAGCACAGCAGCCGCGGCACGTCGACGACGCGGTCGTACATCGGGCGCCGTTCGGCGCGCCAGGGTGTCGTGGCGACCAGCTCGTCGAACAGGGTGTCCGGCTTCGGCAGCCAGCCCGAGCACACGTCGATCCACGCCCCGTCGCTCAGCACGCGGCGCTCGGCACAGCCGAACAGCGTCCCCTGGACGGCGAACCTCACCTTCGCAGTTTACCGCACATGCGTTCGACAAGGGTGGGCCGTTGTCCGATTCGCGCGCCGAGGCTTTGTACCGGGTGTACTGCTTCGCCCAGGAGTGACGCCGTCTGCTCAGAGCCGGACCGCGCCCGGCCCCTGCTCGGCGAGCACGTCGCCGGGGTTGGTCAACGCGCAGCTGCGCAGGCTGAGGCAGCCGCAGCCGATGCAGTCGGCGAGGTTGTCGCGCAGCCGCTGCAGATGAAGGATGCGGTCATCGAGGTCTCGACGCCAGCCCGCGGAGAGCCTCGCCCAGTCCTTGGCGGTCGAGATCCGGTCGGTGGGCAGCGTGGCAAGTGCGTCGCGAACCCGGGCTAACGGAATGCCCAGCCGTTGCGACATGCGGATGAACGCCACCCGGCGCAACGTGTCGCGCGTGTAGCGGCGTTGGTTGCCAGTGGTGCGCCTGCTGGTGATCAGGCCCTCGCGCTCGTAGAAATGCAGCGCGGAGATCGCGACACCGCTGCGGTTGGCGAGTTCGCCGGGCGTGAGGTCATGATCGGCCATATCACCTCAACCTTAGTTGAGGTGGATTGCACCGCGATACGGTCTATCCGTGGCCGAGACCGTCCTGGGTTCGAATTCGGAGGTCGGCACGCTGCGCGCGGCGATCCTGCACCGGCCCGGCCCGGAGCTGCAACGGCTCACGCCGCGCAACAACGACGCATTGCTGTTCGACGGGCTGCCCTGGGTGTCGCGCGCCCAGGAGGAGCACGACGCGTTCGCCGAGGTGCTTCGCTCTCGCGGCGTCGAAGTGATGCTGCTGGCCGACCTGCTGACCGAAGCGCTGGCCAGCGGAGCCGCCCGGATGCACGGGATCGCGGCCGCGGTCGACGCCCGCCGCCTCGGACACCCGCTCGCACAAGAGCTTTCCGGGTACCTGCGTGGTCTGGACCCCACCGCCCTGGCGTGGGTGCTGATGGCCGGGATGACGTTCACGGAGCTGCCGTTCACGGACTCGGCCGAACTGTCGCTGGTGCGCCGGATGCATCACGGCGCGGACTTCGTCATCGACCCGCTGCCGAATCTGGTGTTCACCCGCGACTCGTCGATCTGGTTCGGGCCACGGGTCGCCATCACCTCCCTGGCGCTGCCCGCCCGGGTGCGCGAGACGTCGCTGACCGACATCATCTACGCGCATCATCCGCGGTTCCTCGGCGTGCGACGCGCCTACGAGTCGCACACGGCGCCGGTGGAGGGCGGCGATGTGCTGTTGCTGGCGCCCGGTGTGATCGCCGTCGGCGTGGGGGAGCGCACGACGCCCGCCGGCGCGGAAGCCTTGGCGCGCAGTCTGTTCGACGATGACCTGGCTCATACCGTGCTGGCGGTGCCGATCGCGCAGGAGCGGGCGCAGATGCATCTGGACACCGTGTGCACGATGGTCGACGTCGACGCGGTCGTGATGTATCCGAACATCGTCGACACGCTGTCGGCGTTCACGATCACCCGCACACCGGCCGGGGTGAAGATCGCCGACGCCGTCAAGTTCGTGGATGCCGCCGCCGCCGCGATGGGTATCGACCGGCTGCGCGTCATCGCCACCGGCCTGGACCCCGTCACAGCCGAACGCGAACAGTGGGACGACGGCAACAACACGCTCGCGGTCGCCCCGGGAGTCGTCGTCGCCTACGAGCGCAACGCCGAAACCAATGCACGGCTGCAGGATGCAGGCATCGAGGTGTTGGCGATCGCCGCCTCGGAGCTGGGCACCGGGCGGGGCGGTCCACGCTGCATGTCGTGCCCGGCCGCCCGCGATCCGCTGTAGGACACCGCGAATTCTGCACCATGGCTGCCCGCCGCAGCCGATCACGACCGCGGTGCAGATTTCGGTGGAGTCCACACAGGTGCACCCGACAGAACGATCGC
>JAFAWC010000411.1 GCA_019242135.1 Mycobacteriaceae bacterium
CGGGATGCTGCGCAGCGCAGCCCATCCGACGCCGATGTGGCGCTGCGGGAGTTCACCCGATAACCAGGACACGACGACGGCGACCTGGTGTGGGTCGCTGCCGGAAGCCGCGGTCGAAAGGACCGCTGCGATCCGGTCGATCTTCGCCAGGCGCGAAGACTGCGCGCCCACCTCCGAAGAGGCGGTGGCGACGTCGATCAGCAGCACCGATATCCCTGATCAGGCGGCGCTGAACACGACCGTGTGCCACCCGGTGGCGCCGTCGGGCATCACCGGAGTCTGATCGGAGGTCTGCACGGCGCCGGTGTTGTCGGTTGCACGCACGCTGATGGTGTGCGAACCGGCGGTCGCGGTCCAGCGATAGCTCCACAGCCGCCAGGTGTCGTTGGAGTAGTTCGCGCCGAGTTCGGCCGGCTGCCAGGGCGCGTTGTCGATGCGCACCTCGACGGCGCGGACGCCGCGGTTCTGCGCCCACGCGACGCCCCCGAACGTGACGGGGCCGACGGGCACGCGGGCGCCGCTGCGCGGCACATCGATTCGCGATTCGGTCTTGATCGGCCCGCGCGCCGACCAGCCCAGCCCGGTCCAGTAGGCCTGGGCCCGGTCGTAGGTGGTCAGCTCAAGGTCGGTGACCCACTTCGTCGCCGACACGTAGCCGTACAGCCCCGGCACCACCAGCCGCGCGGGATAGCCGTGCTCCACCGGCAGCGGCTCCCCGTTCATCGCGACCGCGAGCAGCGAGTCGCGGCCGTCGGTCAGCGCCTCGACCGGGGTGCCGGCGGTGAAACCGTCCACCGAAGTAGACAGCACCATGTCGGCATCATGGTGAATTCCCGAGCGCGCGAGGATATCCCCGATTCGATAGCCGCGCCAGAGGGCGGTGGAGATCAAATCGCCACCGACGGGGTTGGACACACACGTCAGTGTCACCACCTTCTCGACAACCGGAAACGCGGCCAGGTCATCGAAGCTGTAGGTGGTCTCGCGGTCGACCATTCCGTGGATCCGCAGCCGCCAGTCTTTGCGGCTCACCTGCGGCACGAGCAGCGCTGTGTCGATGCGGTAGAAGTCGGCGTTGCTGGTGATGAAGCTGGGCAGCGCAACGCCTTTCGGTGCCACGTCGGGGGGCACGGGTGGCGCGGCGGTCAGTGCTTTGGGCAGCACGGCGGCGTTGCGTTCGCCGGCCACGGAATGCAGCCTGCGGCTCAGGAACCCGCCGGTGACCGCACCGAGCGTACCGACGACCAACACTGCGAAGGCGACAAGCGACAGCCGCCTGGACCGGTCGGGCAGGGAGTCCGTCTGTACCGGAGCGCTTTTCACGGTGAGGATCTGCAACACCACGACTGCGCACACTGTGCCGACAACGGTGGGGATGACGTCGAGTGAGCCACCGCCGGGACGAGAAAGAATCGCCGCGCACCCGAGGACTCCCGCCAGTACGATCAGAACGCTGCCGGCCGGTCGGCGGCGGGTCTGAAGCCGCCCCGCCGCGACGGCCAAGGCGGCGATCACCGCCAGCATCGTGACCGAGAGGAACAGCTTGTCCGCGGTGCCGAATGTCTGAATGGCCCACTCTTTGACCGGCCCCGGCGTGAGGTCGATGACGGCGGACCCGACGGCGTTGAGCGCATCGGCGTCGTGGCCGAAAGGCGCGGCACCCAGTTCCGTGACCCCGATCGCGACCGCGGCCGCCGCGAGGCCGTTCAGTGCCCGGCTTGCCATGTGGTTCAACCTACCTGCGACCGAGGCGGAAAAACCTTCAAAGACCGGCGGCGGCGACCGTAGAGTCGGTTGTCATGACTGTTGCCACAGCCGCCGCTCGCCGAATCCGGCGCTAGGGGATGCTGGTCTCGTGCCGCGCTTCACACCGCTGCCGGGCTGGGACCCGTTTCACTCACGCGAGCGGCTGACCGCACTGTGGTCGGGGGCGGCGGTGCCCACCGTGACAACGGGCGCCGCGATCGCCTACCGGACGCTGTTCCAGACTCTTCGCCGACTCGTCGTCGGTCGCGAACTGACCGTGCGGACCAACGGAAGTGATCTGAGCTTGACGGTGACGGAGTTCGACTTCCGGCCCGACGTGCGGGGGCTCGCGATGGGCCAGCTCGGCGACGTGTTGCTCGTCGCGCGCGACGTCGAGTGGCGGGAATACCGGTTCGACCAGGCGATGGCGGTGCTCAGCAATGTCCACTTCAAGCCGGGAGCGACGTCGGAGATTGTCGCTGCGCCGGTCGAGCTGTCCCTGATGCTGCCCGCGGACGTGCTCGAGGAACTCGTCGCGCAGGCGTCGCCGCAATTCACCGCCGAGGTCGGCGACGACGGGGTCGTGCGGCTGCGGTGGGCGCGCCGGCCCGGATGGGGTCACCTGGAGGTGGACATCAGGATCGTGGGCACCGCGCTGTGGCTGCAGCCTCGCGTGCTGGTGGTGGGTGGGCGCCGGGTGGGACTGCCCGGGCGGCTGCCGATCTATCCGATCGAGCTGCCCGATCTGCCGAAGGGTCTGCTGATCACCAAGGTCAGTGTGCGGCCCGGCGCGGTGTTGATCTACGGGCTGCTGCCCGAGTCGCACATCGACCTGCCGGTAAGCCGGCTGGAAGACATCGTCGCGCAGCTCAGCGCGCGCAGCGGGATCCTCAACCTGGCGCGGTCCGCCCGGCTGATGTAGCTCGCTGCTAGTCCTCGCTGCTCGTGCGCTCGGCAAGGAAGTGCAGCAGCAGCGGGTCCGACGAACTGATCCGGTCGACCTCCTCGCCGCCGTCGCAGCGGTACAGCCCGACCGTCACGCTGTCGCGGCGGCGGTCGAGCACCCGCCAGATGGCACCCGCGTCCGCCCAGCGTTGCAACACGGCGACCGGGTCGTCCGGCGCACTCACCGCGGAACGCCAGCCGCCGCCGTCAGCCGCGCCGGCCGAGGAGTTGGGCCGTCTCGCGGTGCAGCCGGCCGAAGTTGTAGTAGGCCGCGCAGGCGCCCTCAGGGGAGACCATGCAGGTGCCGATCGGTGTCTCGGGCGTGCACGCGGTACCGAACACTTTGCATTCCCAGGGCTTGATGACACCCTTGAGCACCTCTCCGCATTGGCAGGCCTTGGGGTCGGCGACCCGCACGCCGGGCATGTCGAACGTCAGCTCGGCGTCGAATTCGGCGTAGTCGCGGTGGATCTTCAACGCGCTCTGCGAGATGAAACCCAGTCCGCGCCATTCGAAGTGCGGCCGCAGCTCAAACGTCTCGGCCATCAATTTGAGCGCCTGGGTGTTGCCCTCGGGGCGCACCACCCGCGTGTACTGGTTTTCGACTTCGCAGCGGCCCTCGCGGATCTGGGCCAACAGCATGTGCACCGACGCCAAAATGTCCAGCGGCTCAAAACCGGCCACCACCATCGGTTTTGCGTACACATCGGTAACGAACCGGTACGGGCGTAAGCCGACGACCGTCGACACGTGACCCGGCCCGAGGAACCCCGACAGCCGCAAGTCGGGGGATTCCAGGATCGCCTTGATCGGCGGAACGATCGTCACGTGATTGCAGAACACCGAAAAGTTCGTCACGCCCAGCGCGCGCGCCCGCACAAGGGTCACCGCCGTGGACGGCGCGGTGGTCTCGAACCCGACCGCGAAGAACACCACGTGGCGATCCGGGTTGTCCACGGCGATCTTCAGCGCGTCCAGCGGGGAGTACACGAACCGCACGTCGGCTCCGCGGGCCTTGGCCTCGATGAGGTTGCCCTTCGAGCCCGGCACTCTCATCATGTCGCCGAACGTGGTGAAGACGACGCCGGGCTGTTCGGCCAGCCACATCGCATCGTCCACCCGGCCCATCGGAATCACGCACACCGGACACCCCGGCCCGTGCACCAGCTCCACCGACTGCGGCAGCAGGTGCTCGATGCCGTGGCGGTAGATCGTGTGCGTATGCCCGCCGCACACCTCCATGAACTTGAACTCGTCACCGCCGGCGAGCTCGGTGATCGATTTGACCAGTGCGCGCGCGGCCGCCGGGTCCCGGAATTCGTCGACGAACTTCATTGCCCTGCCCCTCAAGCGATCTCGGATGAGTTGAATGCTTCGATCTCGTTGACGTAATCGGCGCCCATCTTCTGCACCTGATCCAACGTCATCGCGGCCTCGCGCTCGTCGATTTTGGCCATCGCAAAACCGACGTGCACCAAAACCCAGTCACCGACGCGCAGGTTGTCATCGGTGAGCAGTCGCACGCTGATGTTCCTGCGCACGCCGTTGACGTCGACCGTGGCCAACGACTGCTGGACGTCAACGATGTCGACCACCTGACCGGGGATACCCAGACACATCGTCGTCTCCTCTCAAGGCTCTGTCAGTGCACGGGGTTGTCAGCAGATCCGCGGCAGCGGGTCACCGACGAGCATGTCGACGATGCGGCTGCCGCCGAACGAAGTCCTCAGCGCCACAATGCCGTGCGGCTCGGGCACGATCTCGCCGACGACCGCCGCGTCGGCCCCCAGGGGATGCGTACGCAACGCCGCGACGGCTGCGGCAGCCTCGTCGGGCGCGACGATCGCGACGAATTTGCCCTCGTTCGCCACGTACAACGGGTCGATGCCGAGCATGTCGCAGGCGCCGAGGACTTGGGGCTGCACGGGAAGGCGTGCCTCGTCGAGGATCAAGGCGAACGGGCAGTCCTTGACGAGTTCGTTGGCCACCGTGCCGACGCCGCCGCGCGTTGCGTCGCGCATCCACCGCGTCGAGGGCGCCGCGTCGAGCAGCAGCTCCACCAGCTCGTGCACCGGGGCGGTGTCGGAGGCGATGTCGGCGTCGATGGCCAGGTCACCGCGGGCCAGCAGCACGGCCATCCCGTGCTCCCCGATCGTTCCGGACAGCACCACCTCGTCGCCCGGCTGCACGAGATCGCGGGCCAGCCGCCGGCCCTCGGGGATGATGCCGACCCCGGCGGTCGAGATGTAGACGCCGTCGGCCGCGCCCTTGCCGACGACCTTCGTGTCGCCGGTGACGATCTGCACACCGGCGCGTGCCGCCGCTTCGCTCATGTCCGCGACGATTTCGCGGAGCTCGGCGATCGGGAAGCCCTCTTCGATCACGAAAGCCGCGGACAGCCATTGCGGACGCGCACCGGAGACCGCGAGGTCGTTGATGGTGCCGTGCACCGCAAGGTGGCCGATCGAGCCACCCGGAAAACGATGTGGCGCGACCACATAGGAGTCGGTGGAAAACGCCAGCCGCTCACCGCCCGCCGTGCGCAGCGCCGCCGCGTCACCGAGCTGCTCGAGTTCGTCGTTGCGGAACGCCTCCAGGAACACCGCGTCGACAAGCGCGGCCGACGACTTGCCGCCCGCGCCGTGGGCGAGCGTCACCACGTCGTCGAGCAGGCGCGGGCGGCGCTGGCGGAACTTGTCAATCCGTTCCAGCACACGGTCTTCGCGCTGCGCGGCGGTCATCGCCTCGGTCGAGCTCATAGGGCGTGCGCTCCGTTGCGGGCGCGGGCCAGGTGTTCCTGGGCCACCGACCACAGCCGGTAGCCGAGCATGGCGTGGCTTTCCTGAATCCGGTGGATGCTCTGCGAATGCACGGTGAAACAGAAGTCGAGCTCATCGGCAACCGCCATCCGACCGCCGTCGTGACCGGCGAATCCGATCGTCAGCAGCCCCCGCTGCCGCGCCTCGGTGATCGCCGTCATCAGGTCCTCCGAATTCCCGGACGTCGACAGCGCGATCGCGACATCGCGGTCGCGCGCATGGGCGATGATCTGTCGTTTGAAGATCAGCTCGAAGCCGACATCGTTGCCCAGTGCGGTCACCACGGCCTCGTCAGCGGCCAGCGACCAGGCCGCCACTGGACGACCCCGAGCCGGGCGGCTGAACAGCGACGCCAGCGTCGCGGCGTCAGTGGAGCTTCCGCCGTTGCCGAACGTGTAGAGCCGGCCGCCCCGGCGGAACCGGTCGGCCATCTCAGTTCCGGCCGCCGTCAGCGGCGCGTCGTATTCGTCCAGCGACGCCCGTTGCAGCCGGGCGCTTTCGGCAGCCTTGCCCCGTGCCGAGGCGGCAAGGTCATCGAGCAGGCTCGTGGCGTCCGTTTCCTCTGACTCGATAAACGGATAAAGGAAACTGGTGCTTTCCGATTCGTGCGTGGTCATCGCGTCACCTCCTGCGCCGCGTCGACTCGGGTGATCGCCGCTCCCGCGTGGATCAGGACGAGGTCGTTGGGGCTCACCTCGCCGAGCATCGTGACGTCCGCCCACTCCTCGCCGTTCGCGGTGCGAACCAGGGCCGGCCCGGAAGCGTCGGCCGGCGGCAGCACGACCTCGGCGAGGCGCCCCTCGTCGCTGCACGTCACGCACACGTCCTCGGTGCATTCGCCGGATTCGGCCGGGGGTTTGAGCAGGCCCGGGTGTTCGAAGCAGACGTGGGTGAGTTCCCACAGCAGGTGATACATCAGCACGAAGGTTCCGGTGGCCGGCACCATCGGATCGTCGGAGTCGATCCACAGGATGTGGTGGGCCGCGCCAGCGGGAGGCCTGGGCCCGGACCCGATCCATATCGTCAGCACGCCCCACGCCTGCGCGCGGCGCATCGCCTCGACGACGGCGGGCTCATCTGCCGATGCGACAGCCAGGAGCAGGTCGCCGGGCTGGCTCGCGACCCGTGCCTGCGCCACCGGGTCGGGTTCGACGAGCGCTACCGACGGGAGGGCTCGCTTGCCCATGATGACGGGATGCACGAACTCCACGGCGACGTGATGGGCGTGAGGCTCCCACTGCGGCGAAATCACCCACAGTGTCGCTCCGTCGTGAAACTTGCGGGCCAGGTCCAGCGCCGCGGCCGCCAGGTCAGCGGACAGATCCGCGTCGACGTAAGACCCACCGGGTTGCACCGTCGTCGTCATCCTCGGCCTCCCTCCCTAACCACCAGTCTGCTCCGATCCGGCCAGTGCCGAAAGACCGTCAGAACAGGTGGTATTGACCAGGTCGAGAGTGACCTGCGTGGCTGTGGCCAGCGCGCTGCTTTCCTCGTCGGTGAGAGTCCCGCAGACCCAGTCCCAGTGCGCGGAGACGGTCGCGCCGGGGTCCGGCGCGGGTGCCAAAGACACGCCGTTCTTGCTCCACCACGCGTGCTCGGTGCGGGGTTCGCCGAGGAACAGCGCGCCGTGCTCGAACTGCAGCGGGCGCGCCGCGATGACCGCCTGCTCGCCGGTCACCGATTCAACGGTGCCCCACCGGATACGGCAGTCCTGCATCACGCGCAGCGCGGTCGTGGCGTCACGGCCCAGAAACCGCACCCACGGGTAGACCACGAAGACGTGAAAGCTGTGGTGCGCCAGAACGCCTGCGGGCGTCGAAAGCGCGTCGAGCAGCCCGGTGACCTGCCCCCGGAAGGCGTTGCGCAGTCGAGCGAGGAGCTGCTCGGACTCGACCTCGCCCAGTGAGGGCCCCCCGACCCAGTAGCTGCGCACCACATCCTCGTCGAGTGGATCGGAGCCGCCGACAGCGTCGGCTATGGCGGTCAGGTAAGGCCACGCGCCATCGAATTCCCTGGCGTGTGCGGCCAGTCCCGACGAACCGTCGCGGTGCGCCGGTCCGCAATACCCGAGCTCGTTCGGAGGATAGGCGTATCGGGCGAACAATGTGTGCCCCGCGGACATCGTCGGCTCGCTCATCCCGCGTTTCCCGCCAACAGCTGGCCCAACGCGATACCGCCATCGTTGGGCGGCACACGTCGATGGGTGATGACCTCAAATCCCCGGTCCCGCAACCCCTTTACCGTCAGCCCGAGCAGCAGGGCGTTCTGGAAGACGCCGCCCGACAGCGCAACGGTCCGCGCGCCGGCCCGTTCGTCACCGGCTAGACCGACGACCATATCGGCGACGGCCCGGTGGAACCGAGCCCCAATCACCGCTGCGGGCACCCCGGCCCGCAGGTCGGCGACGACGGCTCGCAGCACCGGCGCGGGATCGATCAGCACCGTCGGCACCGATCGGTCTATGACGAAGTCGTATGCCCGCGAACCACAGTCGACGCCACGGGACAGGCCCTCCAGCTCGATGGCGGCCTGTGCCTCGTAGGCGACGACCTGGCGAACGCCGGCCAGCGACGACACCG
>JAFAWC010000068.1 GCA_019242135.1 Mycobacteriaceae bacterium
AGGTTCGATCAGTCGCAGCGCGAGGAAGCAGTCCGCCACCGTCGTCCGGCGTGCCTCGAGAACGATGCCCGCCAACTGCGCGGCCACTCGCGTGGAGGGCGTGCGAATGGTGGCGCCGCCCCGGTCGCCTGTTCGAAGGTCGAGCAAGAACTCCATCTCCAGAATGCGCAGGGCTTCGCGCAGGGTCGGCCGTGAGATGCCGAACTCACTGGCCAATTCCGCCAGCGGAGCGAGCCGATCGCCTTCTCCGAGCCGGCCCTCGGCGATGCGAGCCCGGATCTCGGTGGCAACGACCAGTGCCCGGCGGGGGGGCGGCTCCGACCGCGCCTGTCCGGCCTGGGCTCTCCAGAGCGGAGCCATGTCGATCGGCTGGCGGCTGACGCTGCGACTCACCAGCATCCGGCCAGTTGTGTCCAGGTAGTCGCTCCATGTCGCGTGCGCCAGCGCTGCGTCGCTGCGGCGGGCGGCGTCGAGAAAGGCACTGTGGCTGACGATGACACGCCGGGCTATCGCCTCCGCCGACGTCACGTCGTTGCTGCCGATTGCGGAATAGACCTGCCCGGCGTAGATGTCGCGAAAGACACCGGCGATGACGGCAAGCGTCTGATTGCCCGAAAGCTCCGTGACCGCTTGGTCGAACGCCGTCATGGCCGTGACGAAGGCCAGCGGATCGCCGTGGGCGGCCCGCTCGGCGTGATGCAGCGCGACGAGGTTTTCCAGAGCGTCGGGTGCGGCTCGCGCCGCGAGCTGTTCGGCGGCCGGGGGCTCGATGACCGAACGGGCCTCTTCGAGGTGACCGAGCGTGGTGTTGCGGAGCTGCAGAAGGAGAGCCACGTACCGGCCCACCGCGTCGAGCCCGGGGCGCCGCACCACAGCGCCGCCACCTCGTCCGCGCCTGATCTCGACGAGCTGCTGAGATTCCAGAATCCGCAACGCCTCCCGCAGCGTCTCACGCGATATCTGCAGCCGCGCCGTGAGGTCGGATTCCGGCGGGAGCTGCTGGTCCGCGGCAAGCTGCCCATCGAGTATTTGGCGTCGAAGGTCGGCCGCGAGAAGATGCGAAATCTTCTGGGTGTTGCGGTGCGCGATGGGCCGCAGATCCGGTGTGCCATAACGATTCTCGGTCATGTCACGGCGCTGGGCCGATCCACGCATATCGGTGTGCGTCACAGCCCTCCTCACCCACGCTGGCCCTTTGCCTCACACGGACTGTCAGCGTCCGGCGAGGGCTTCGGCGAGATCGATCGTGCCGGTTTTCACCGCGGCGATGACTCCGCCGTCGACGAGCAAATCCGTGCCGGTGATGAATGCCGCCGCCGGTCCGAGAAGAAACTCGGTGGCAGCAGCGATGTCCTCGGGAGTGCCGATACGTCGCAGGCCCGCATTGTCGACCATCGCTTTCATGAGTCCACCGGATTCACCGCTCAGCTCCAGTCTTCCCATCTCCGTCGAGATGATGCCCGGGCTGATGCAGTTGATACGGGCGGCCCGCTGACCCCACGCGCTTGCCGCTGCCGCTATCCGGATCTGGTTGGCCCGCTTGGCAAAAGGATAAGCCTGGCGGCCGTCCGTGATGCCGCGGCAGGCCTCCAGACTGAGCAGCTCGTCGGTGGGTGCTGTTGCCAGCTGTTGCTCCACTTTGGGATCAAGTGCCGGATACATGTGGCCGGCCATGCTGGCGATGACGACACCGGCGCCGCCCGGCTCGATGACACGGCCGAACTCGTCGATCGTGTGCGCGACGCCGAGCAGATCGACGGCCAGAATTGCGTCGGCCGGTGCCTGTTGCGGGGACAGGCCCGCCGTGTGAACCACTGCTGTGACTCGCCCGGCCGACGCGGCCGCATCGGCCAGCGCGGCCACCGAGGCGCGGGAGGTGACATCGACTTCTCGCGTCAGAACCTGGTGGCCGTCACTGCTGAGCGCTTCGCCGGCGGTTTCGAGACACTCGCGGCTGATGTCGGCGAGCATGATCACCCGACCCGGCCCGACACGACGGGCCACCGACAGCCCCATCCCGCCCGCTCCGATGACGGTCAATACCTCGTTGTGCTGTGATCGCGTCACAAGCATCTCCTTCTGTGCGGGTCCTTACTTCGCAACTGCCTGCGTCGATGGAAAGCGCCACACCGGTAACGTACCGACCCGACGGCTGATACATTAGACCGAGTCAACTATTTTTGTAAACCGCCGCTGCGGGCCTCGAGGGCTGTCCCAGCCCGTTACTTCTGTGGCCGATGTGACAACGCGGCGGAAATTTCGCCGGTGACCCTTGTCACATCCGCCAAACCAACCTACTGTGTGTTCACTAGGTTGGTTGGACAAAGGAGTCGAGTGTCACGGCCGTACGCGACGCTGCTGGCCAAGGGTGAGGATCGCAAGCAGCGGATCCTCGCGGTGGCTGAGCGGCTCCTCGCGCGCAACGGATGGCGCAATACGTCGCTGGCCCTGATCGCCCGGGAGGCCGGGGTCACGCCGGCCGGGTTGCTGCATCACTTCCAGTCCAAGGAGCAGCTGCTCAACGCGGTGCTCGACGCCCGCGATGCCGACGACGACGCCCACGCGGACCGATCAACCGGCGACCTCGTGGCCGAGATCCGCCGAGTGGCCGAGCGGTTCGACCGCGCACCCGAGCTCATCGGAACCTTTACCGTGCTTCTCGTCGAGAACATCCTGCCCGACGCTCCCCTGCACGACCGCCTCCTCACCCGGTACCGGGACGCGGTCGGGATCGTCGCAGAGATCGTCCAGCGCGGTCAGAGCGATGGTCGCTACCGGGCAGACGTCGACGCGGCCGCCAAGGCCGTCGAGATCATCGCGTTCGTAACAGGAATGGAGACCACATGGTTGCTCGATCCTTCGATTCCGCTGACGGCGGTTTTCAAGGGGTACGCCGACTCGCTCGCCCGCGACCTGGAACCGCAGCGCCCGATATGAGATACCGGCTCGACGTCGTCGCGGCCAGCGTCGCCGACGTGGTGAGCGGCGCCGGCGGCTGGGTGTTCGACCGGGTGATGGCGGGCTGGGATGTGACGGTGCTGATCGCCGGGGACGAGGACGCCCGGCCCATTCGCATCCTTGGCGCCGACACATTGCATCTCGAGACGGCGCTGGCGATGTGGACGGAGCGCCCGCACCCGCATACCCTCGCGGTCTCCGCTGATCTCCTTCGTCATGACGCGCGTATTCGCGCAGGCGTACTACAGGCCCTCGAGCACGGTACGACCGAGGTCACCCTGTGGGGCGACAAGTGGCCGCCCGAGCTGGACCGCAGCGTCGACCCGGTGCAGCATTTGCTCAGCGCCGCCGCCCGGGCATTCAAGGCCCAGGCCCTTGCCTCACTTCAGCAATCGGGTGCGCCGGTCGGTTCTACCGAGACATTCCGCGGCGGCATCAAGAACTGCCCCTCGGTCGCAGCGGATTTGATTCCGGCCAGTTGATCTCACAGCTCGATCAGCACCTTGCCGATGGCCCGGCCGTCGGCGACATACCTTAGCGCGGTTGCTGTTTGCGATAGTGGGAACGTCGCGCCGATGTGGGGGGAAACGCGCCCCGAACCGAGCAATCCCGCGAGTTCTGCTTCGTTGCGGTCGAACTCCGCCGTTGGGACGTCTCCGAAATTGAAGCCCAGGATCTGTACGCCCTTCACGAGCACCAGGTTGAGCGGGATGCGTGGGATGACTCCCGAGGCGTAGCCGACCGTGACGAAACGGCCGCCGCGGCGCAGCGATCGCAGTGCCGGTTCGGATAGGTCGCCACCGACCGGGTCGACGACGGCGTCGGCGCCTCCGGGAACAGCCGCACGAAGCGCGGTCCGCACATCACCCGATCGGCGGTCGATCAGGTGTGCTGCGCCGTAAGAGGCCGCGGCCGAGAGCTTTTCGGGAGACGAAGCAACCGCAGTTACCGAGGCGCCCAGCACACAGCCCAGCTGTACCGCCGCAAGTCCCACCCCGCCGCCGGCCCCCAGCACCACGACCTCATCGCCCTCTTTCACCCGGGCGACCGACCGCAGGGTGTGATAGGCCGTGCGGTATGCGACGCCGAACGCGGCCGCGGTGCGCGCATCCACGCCGTCGGGTATCCGGCTCAACCCGGCCGCCGCGACCACCACTTCCTCGGCGAAGGCCCCGTACAGTCCGGTTCCGGTGACTCTGTCACCCACCGCAAGATCACCTGCACCAGAGGTAGTTTCGTCGACAATGCCGGCGAATTCGCTGCCTGGCACGAACGGCGGCGGCACGCTGACCTGATATTTGTCGGCGATCAGCAGCACATCGGGAAAGTTCACCGCGGCCGCCTGCACGCGCACGCGCACCTCGCCCGCCCGGGCGGCCGGTGAGGGGCGCTCCTGCATCAGGACCACTTCGGGTGGTCCGTATGCCGGGCAGACTGCCGCGCGCACGTCAGCCGGAATAGTCGGTGCTGTCGGCCAGCTCGGCGGCCGACGCCATCAGCTCCGGCACGATCGGGCCGAACGCCTGCAGTTTCTCGTCGTCTCCGGCGCGCTGAAACCCTTGCTCGAGAACGATCGCCAGCTTCCACTTCGCCAGGATCAGGTAGTAGTCGAGGTCGTCGACCTGGCGGCCGGAGACCTCCGCGTAGTGTGCGACCAACTGTGAGCGCGACGGCATGCCGTGCAGGTCAACATAACTGAATTCGGTGTCCGAAGGCGCAGCGGTGTCGACGGGCCAGTCTTGGACCATCCACGCCAGGTCGAGTTTGGGGTCCCCGACCGTGCCCATCTCCCAGTCGACGATGGCGGCCAGCCGGGCAGGTGCGCCGTGAAAATACATGACGTTGGCGAACTGGTAGTCACCGTGCATCAAACCCGGTATGAAGTCGAGTGGCCGGTGCGAGCGCAGCCACTTCGTCGCGGTGTCCATGCCGTCGAGTTCGCGGCCCTTGATCCGGTCGAAAAAGGTTGTCCAGCGGTCCACTTGGCGTTCGTGAAATCCATCTGGCCTGCCGACGTCGGTCAGGCCCTTCGCGCGCCAGTCGACCTTCGACAACAGCGCGATGCCCTCGGCAAGCTGGTAGGCCAGCTCTTGGCGTGCGGCGAAATCCGTGTCGAACGGTGCCGGCCAGCCTCTGTTGTCCATCGGGGACCAGCCGTCGACGAATCCCATCAGGTAGAACGGTCGACCGAGAACTGAAGCGTCCGGACACGCCGCGACCGCGGCAGTGTGGGGCACGTCGGTGCCGTCCAGGGCCTCGATGATGCGCCACTCTCGAAGGATTCCCTTGTCGCGATCCGGCGGGGCGCCCGGTGGCGGGATCCTGATGACGCATACGTGTTCGCCGCGCCGGATCTCATAGATCTCGTTCTGGGTACCGCCGGAGAGGAATCGGGTCGCTATCGGCTCGCCCTTCCCCGCCAGCCCGGCGCCGTCCATCCAGTCGGCCAGCCGCGCCACGTCGATCACAGGTTGCCCACTTCGTGGTCGAGGTACTCGGCGAACTTCGCGCGGGCGGCGTCGCGTTTGCGGGGTATCCACTCGCTCGGCCACACATCGTCATTGGGCCGGTAATCGCGCAACACCTGCTTGGCCACGGTCGCCTTGTGCACCTCCGTGGGCCCGTCAGCAAGACCCAGCGCGGCGGCGCCGTGGATCATCGACATGAACGGCATCTCGTTGGTCACCCCCAGTGCCCCGTGCACTTGCATGGCCCGCCATGCGATGTCATGCAGCACGGTCGGTAACACGACCTTGACCGCGGCGATGTCCTTGCGCACTTTCTTGTAGTCGTTGTACTTGTCGATCTCCCACGCCGTGTAGAGCACGAACAGCCGGAACTGGCTCAGCTGTGCGTAGGAGTCGGCGATGTAGCCCTGCACGAACTGCTTGTCGGAGAGGCGGCTGCCGGCAGTCTGTCGGCTCAGCGCGCGTTCGCACATCATGTCCAACGCCTTGCGCGACAGGCCGATGGTGCGCATCGCGTGGTGGATGCGGCCACCACCCAGACGGGTCTGGGCGATGACGAACGCTTGGCCTTCGCCGCCCAACAACGCCGCCGACGGCACCCGCGCGTTGTCGTAATGGATCAGCGCGTGTGACCCCTCCCGCTCCGATTCGCCGGACAGGCCGACATTGCGGACGATCTCGACGCCCGGCGTGTCGGCGGGCACGAGGAACATCGACATGCCTTGATAGGGACTGACATCGGGGTTGGTCACCACCATGACGATCAGAAACGACGCCGTCTTGGCGTTGGAGGAGAAGTACTTCCACCCGTTGATCACCCAGTCGTCCCCGTCGCGAACCGCACGGGTCTGAAACTGCGTCGGATCGGCGCCACCTTGCGGCTCGGTCATCGAGTAGCTGGAGAAGATCTCCCCGTCGAGCAGCGGACGCAGATAGCGCTGCTTTTGCTCAGGGGTGCCGTAGTGGGCGATTATCTCGGCGTTACCGGTGTCGGGCGCTTGGCAGCCGAACACGATCGGCGCCCACTGTGACCTCCCCAAGATCTCGTTGAGCAGCGCGAGCTTGAGCTGGCCATAGCCCTGACCACCCAGCTCGGGTCCGAGGTGGGTGGCCCACAATCCCTTTCGGCGCACCTCCTCCTTGAGCGGGTCGATCACTTTGCGCCTCGTCTCGTCCAGTGGCACGTACTGCTGGTGCGGCCATGCCAGATCGAGCGGCTCCACCTCCTCGCGAACGAAAACATCCGCCCAGTCCAACAGTTGCTGGTACTGCGGCTCGGTCTCGAAGTCCCACGCCATCGTGTCCTCCTCAGTTGCTGTAACCGGTGATGAGGGCCGAGATGTCGGCCCCGACGACTTCTGCGAATGAACGATCTCCGAAAACGCCTGCCGCCCAGTGGCGGGCACCCTCGCTGACAAGTGTGCCTGCCAGGCGGGCCAGATGGTGCACGTCGACATCCGGGGGCAGCTCACCGTCGTGCTGAGCCTTCTCGAACAGCTCGGTGAACATCCCCAGGCCCTGGTCGGCTTGTTGTTCGCCGGCGAGTATCCGGTGTTCGTGACGGTAGCCCTCCAGGATCGTCTCGATGATCAACTCGGGCGGGTTGCGAGCCATCGACCGCTCGAGGGTGGCCAGCCCCGCATCGATGACCGCGGGCACCGGGTGGTTGCCGCCAACCATCTCGTGCATCGTGCGCTGAGCCGACTGCGTCGAGAGCACACCGACTTCGAACAGCACGTCCTCCTTGCGAGGGAAATAGAAGTAGAACAGCGCTTTCGACACCCCAGCCGCTCGGCAGATATCGGCGACAGTGGTGTTCGCATACCCATTGGTGCGCCACAACGCCATGGCGGCCTGGACTAGAGAGCGTTTCGTTTCGACCGAACGGGCCTGTTGGAAAGAGGCACGACGCTGACTTCGGTCAGCGCGCAATAAGCGGCCCGTATGCGGCATATCAGCACCATAACATGGTGACTCAGAAGTTGACCAGTGTCTAAATTAGCGCTACCGTTCGGGGTATGACACCGCTGCCGGGTCGCGTTCGCCAGATCGGATACGTCGTCAAAGACTTCGACGCGGCGCTGGCGTCATGGTTGGCGGCCGGTGTCGGGCCGTGGTTCGTCCTGCGGGGACTGCCGATGTCCGCGAACTACCGGGGCGAGCCGTGCGAGGTGACCATGACGATCGTCGGCCTGGGGTGATACCCGCAGGTCGGCTGCCTGGAGGGGCCCGGCAGTCATTGACGCGAGGCCACCGCTGTGGAAATGTGATACTCAATAGTGAGAGGAACATTCTCACTATCAGAGATCGTCGAATGGAGCGCTACACAGTGGCCGACCTCACCGAGATCAACTTCTTCCGCGATGACCGGCTCGTCGACGACCCGTATCCGTACTTCGCGGCGCTGCGCAACAGGTGTCCCGTCGTTCGCGAGGACCACGTCGGTGTGACGATGGTGACCGGGTGGCAGGAAGCCGTTGACATCTACAACGACGCGGAAACATTCTCGTCGTGCATCTCGGTGACCGGCCCCTTCCCGGGGTTTCCCGTCCCGCTTGAAGGCGACGACGTCACGGAATTGATTGAACAACATCGCGACGAGATCCCATTCAGCGACCAATTGCCGACCCTTGACCCTCCGACGCACACCAACCACCGGGCTCTGCTGATGCGGCTGATCACACCCAAGCGCCTCAAGGAGAATGAGGACGAGATGTGGCAGATCGCCGATCGCCTGCTCGCTGACTTCCTGGCTCCCGGCGAGGGCGAATTCATCAACGGCTTCGCGGGCCCCTTCACTCTGCGTGTCATCGCCGATCTTCTCGGCGTGCCCGAGGATGACCGCGAGCAGCTGATCGAACGGCTGCAGCGCGGCACGCACGGCGGAGGCCTGGGCAGCACCGGCGAGAAGACGCTGGCGCACACCCCGTTGCAATACCTCTACGAGGTGTTCGCGAACTATGTCGAAGACCGCCGGCGCGAACCGCGTGACGACGTGCTCACCGGCCTGGCAACCGCGACGTTTCCCGACGGCTCCCTTCCTGAGGTCGGCGATGTCGTGCGGGTCGCCACGAATGTCTTCTCCGCCGGGCAAGAGACCACCGTGCGCCTGCTCGGTACCGCGTTGAAGGTGCTCGGCGAGCGCCCCGACATTCAACAGGCGTTGCGCGCGGACCGCAGCCTGATCTCAAACTTCATCGAGGAGGCGCTGCGCATCGAAAGCCCCGTCAAGGGAGACTTCCGGCTGAGTCGGGTGCCCACCGCCGTCGGCGAGACAACGCTGGCCGCCGGCACCACGGTGATGGTCTTGAACGGCGCCGCGAACCGAGACCCGCGCCGCTTCGAGGACCCCGACACCTTCGACCCGGCCCGTAAGAACGCGCGCCAGCACCTTGCGTTCGGCAGGGGCATCCACAGCTGCCCCGGGGCGCCACTGGCCCGTGCCGAGACCCGTGTCGGAATCGAGCGGCTCCTTGACCGCACCGAGGACATCCGAATCTCGGAAGCCAAGCACGGTCCGGCGAATGACCGCCGCTACAAATACATTCCGACGTTCATCCTGCGCGGCCTGACCGAGCTGCACTTGGAATTCACCCACGCTGGACAACACGACTGATGAAGGTCTTCGTCGACGAAGAGCGGTGCCGCGGTCACGGCATGTGCACGACGCTGTGCCCCGACGTGTTCGCAATCAACAACGACGGCTACTCGGAGGTTGTCGTACCGGAGGTACCGGCCGGGCAGGAGGACGCGGCCCGAGAGGCCATCGAGTGCTGTCCCGAGCAGGCGATCACCGAGCGCTGATAAGGAGAGAAATGCCCAAGGGATATGTCATCCTGACCGAGGAGATCAAAGATCCGGAGGGGATGAAGGCGTACGCACAGGCAGCCTCGCCCTCGATGAGTCAGGGTGGCTGCAAGATCCTTGCGGTTGATCAAACGCCCCAGGTACTCGAAGGCGATTGGCATGGCCATCAGACAGTCGTGCTCGAGTTCGAGTCGGTGGATGCGGCCCGCGCGTGGTACCAGTCCGCCGCCTATCAGAAGGCCGCGAAGCTGCGGCAGGCCGCCGCCGACTGCAACGCCGTGATCCTCGCAGGCTTCGGTAACTAGTCCTCGACGATCGAGATGGCCTGCCTCGGGCATTGGCGGACCGCCTCGCGAATGTCGTGTTCGTTCTCGGGCGTCACCTCGTCTTTCAGGATGTGTAGGTAATCCTGGTCATCGAGGTCAAAAACCTCCGGGATGATGCCCATGCACACCCCGTTGCTCTCACACAGTCCGAAGTCGACTTCTACCTTTTTCATCGCAGCACCCTCACCGGCACATTCTGCCAGCCCGCCACGTTTTGCATGTGAACCCGTTGGCAGCCGTGCCAGTCGACTTCATATCGCGGCATGAAGTCCAGCAACTTCTCCAGCGCGGTGGCGCTCTCCAGCCGGGCGAGCGCCGCGCCCAGGCAGCTGTGGATGCCATATCCCAGGCCGATGTTCTGCGCCTGGGTGCGGTCGCGGTCGATGTCGAACTTGTCGGGATCGGTCCATGCCCGTTCGTCACGGTTGGCCGAGCCTCCGATCAAGAACACCGGCTTGCCCTCCGGGATCGTGACACCGTGCAGATGAACCTCTTTCATTGAGCGGCGAACGTTGTACTGGGCGGGCGCCTCGTAGCGCAGGAGCTCTTCCACTGCTGCGGGGATCTTGCTGCGGTCGTCGAGCAGCTTCTGCCACTGGTCGGGGTTCTTGGCGAACATGTACACCGCGTTGCCAACCAGCTTGGTCACTGTCTCTGCGGCAGCGCCACCCAAAAGTGTTGCGAATCCTGCGATTTCGATGTCAGTCAGCTTCTCCAGCCCGCCATCCCCCCTGGTGACCTCGGCGGCGATGAGTCGGCTGAACAGGTCGTCGCGTGGTTCGGCGCGCCGCTGTTGCACGAGTTCGTAGTAGAACATCGCGGTTTCGACGTTGACCTGCGTCGCCCGTTCGCTCACCTCAACCTGGCCGGGTTCCCGGTGCAGCGACTCATCGATCCAGTGCCGGATCTGCTGAGCATGCTCCTCGGGAACTCCCAGCATTGTCGTGATCACCTCAACGGGAAACGGAGCGGTGAAATCCTGAACGGCATCGAATCCATTGGGGTCGACGCGGCTGAGGTATTTCTCGACCTTCTCGGTGATCATTTGTTTCTGCGACTGGATCGCGCGCGGGGTGAACACCTTGTTGAGCAGACTGCGCATGCTGCGGTGCTCCGGCGGGTCCATGAAGATGATCGACCGCATGCCCTCGGGCACCCCGCCCGCCTTGACCGTCGACAGGTCGACGCCGTAGGCCGACGAGTAGGTTTCGAAATCTCGGAACCCCGCAGCCACATCCTCGTGCCGGGTGAGCGCGTAGAAGTCGTGCTCTTCGCTGTAGTAGACCGGCGCTTCGTCACGCATCCGGCGATACGTCTCGTACGCCCCGTTGAAGAAGTCTTCGGAAAACGGGTCGAAAACCAGCTTTGCCTTCGTCACTGCGGCCTCCTCGGCGGTGAGGTGAAAAGTGGGGTGAAAGATGTCGTGTTAGTCGGTGAATCCATGTCCCAGTCCCGCGTCGATGATGTCGTCCAGTGTGCCCATGTCGCTGCCGAGTTCGGCTAATGTTTTGCGGATCACCGCGACGTCCTTTCCGATGAAGTCGCCGACCGCGGTGATGAACGCGTTCGCCGAACCCGCCGAGGCGACGCCGCTGAGTGCGCGGCTGGTGCCGCTGCCGTGGGGGAGAGCCTGCAGCAGGCTGGCTTCGTTGATCCCGAGGCGGCGGCCCAGCCGGATCGACTCGGCCACAAGCCCGATCTGGGCGGCGAAAAGCGCGTTGTTGACCAGCTTTACGCGCTGTCCCGCACCCAGCGGCCCGACGTGCAGCACGGGATCGCCGTAGGTCGTCAGCAGGGGCCGGACCCCGGCGACGGCGTCGTCGCCGCCGCCGACGAAGACGGTGACATGGCCCGCGGCGATGTCGTGTGGTCCTCCGCTGACCGGCGCATCCACGACGTCGATGAACTGCCGATCGGCCCGGACCGCGACCGCCTCGGCGGTGGCCGGGCTGCCGGTGGTGTGGATGACGAGCGTAGCGCCCGGCTTCATCGCCTCCAGCAGCTCGCTTCCCATGCAGACCTGCTGCACTTGCTCGTCGGTGAAGACGCACACGATCACGGCGTCCGTGCTCTCCGCCACCTCAGCGAGCGTGGTGACCGGTTGGGCGCCGAGCTCCTTGATAACCGTGCATTTGTCGGCCGACCTGGCCAGCGCGCGCACCTCGTGACCGGCCTCGGCGAGGCGCGCAACCATCGGGCCGCCCATGCGACCTGCTCCGACGAAGCCGACCCGAGTCATCGCGGATGGTCCAGCAACCTCAAGGCGGTGTCGGCGGCATCGAGCACGACGCCGGGCGAGGCTCCGCTCTGCTCCGCGAGGGCCACGATCAGCCGAACATCCTTTTGCAACAGGGCGCCGGCGACCTGAGAGAGGACAACGAGAGAGCCTCCCAAGTTTGCGATGCTGGTTAAGGCCGCGCTGGTGCCGGAGCCTCGAGTGAGCACTTCGGCGAGGCTGGTTGGGCTGATTCCCAACGCCTCCCCGAGCTCCAGCGTGGTCTTGGCGTTCGCCAGGTTGGCGGTAAACACCAAATTGTTGAGCAGCTTGGCCATCTGCCCGGAACCGAGATCGCCGAGGTGCACGACGGGATTGGCGTAGGTTTCGAAGACCGGACGGCAGCGATCCACCACATCGGGCTCACCACCCACCATCACCAGCAGTCGCTTTTCGGCTACGGCCGGACTTCCGCCGCTGACCGGCGCATCGATCACGGAGACACCGCTGGCCTTGGCAGTATCTGCCACCCGTCGGCAGGTGTCGGGATGAACGGTGCTGTGGATGGCGATGATTCCGCCTTCGGCCATCCCCGCGAGCACCCCGGTGTCACCGCCGAGGACCTCCTCGACGTCGGCGTCGCCGACTACGCACAGGCACACCAGATCGCTGGCTGCGCCGAGCTCGGCGGGCGACCCGGCGACCTTCGCCGCGGTATCAGAGTACCGCTCGAGTGAGGCCCCCCGGCGCGCCCACAGTGTTGTGTCGTAACCGGCGTCGACGATGGCGCGGGCCATCGGACCGCCCTGATTGCCCAGCCCGATGAATCCGACCCGCATCAGCTGGCCTCCGATTCGAGGTCGTGGTCGGCCTGCTCGGTCTCGGGTGGAGAGCCGGCGACGACGCACTCTTCGGCGAAAGACAACACACCGAGGTGGTATGCGGCCGCGGTGAATCCGAGACTGAGGTTGTGACCGCTGTCCCGTTGTTCGTTGACGACCACCCGCGGCGATGCGGTGAACATGGCACCCACGTTCGCCAGCGCGGCCGGACCCGATTCCCAGAAGGGCTCGTGGTCGGCGAGGCTGAACCGCACCGGAATCCGAACCTGCTCGGCCAGGGCGGCGAAGTCGCGCTTGGACCAATTCGCCACCACCGCGGCCTCGTACGCCGGCGACCACGATCCGCGCACCGCCCCGCCGATGACTTCGGCGGGATAAAGATGCGCGGCCTGCCACAACAGCTCTCGCACACCTTTGCGGACATCACGCAGTTCCGGGCGGCGCAGGATCTCGCGCGCGGCGGGTTGGTGTCGTCGGCCGGTGCCGGCGATTTCCAGCCCTAACACCTGCGAACCTTGCGCGCCGACGGCCATCTGAAGCGCGAGTTCGCATCCAGCCGAGTGACCGACAAGAAACAGTCCGGACCCGCGGGGACGGCAGCCCAGGATCTGCTGCACTGCCGCATAAGACAATTCGACGCGCCGTCGCGGATCAGCCATCAGGTCGGCGTGCGGCGCGGACGCGCCGAATCCCGGCCGGTCGAGGGCGATCACGGTGAAGCCCAGCGCCGCGCCCAGACGAAGCAGCGACAACCGGGGTTGACCTGGACAGTCGTAGTACGCCGACGTCGTGGCTCCCCCGTGGATCGCGATCACCGTGGCGCGCGGACACGGCGCCTCGGCGAGCAGTGCCGACATTGGGATGCCGTCGACTTCGGCGGTGCACGCCACCGGACTCGGCCAGTCGGTACTGATGCGCGATCCGCCTGCGGCTTCTCGCTCGGTACTCACGTGTCCGCCCGCAGCAGGATCGCACCGCTCGGCGTGAGCCCACCGCTGCTGACAACGCCGATGCGGGCATCCTCAACCTGGCGTTCACCGGCTTCGCCGCGCAGCTGCGTGACCGCCTCATGCACCAGACCCATTCCGTGGGTACGCCCGTGTGACAGCTGACCGCCGTGAGTGTTCAAGGGCAGCGCCCCGTCTCGGGCGATGTTGCGACCGCCCTCGAGGAAGTCCTTGGCCTCACCGATACCGCAGAAGCCGAGCGCTTCAATCCACGACAGGCAGTTGATCGTGAATCCGTCGTAGAGTTCGGCAACGTCGACATCGCTGGGCCGCAACGAGGTTCGCGTCCACATGTGCGCCGCTTGTCCGAGCGACTGTGGCTCGTGGGTCAACGTGCTCTGGTCCCAGTCGAGGCGCTCGATGATCTGGGTTCCGACGGCCTCCACCAAGACTGGCGGCTTGGCCAGGTCGCGCGCCGCGTCGATGTCCGAAACGATCACGGCGACCGCGCCGTCACACGGCACGTCGCAGTCGTAGAGACCGAACGGCGTCGTAATCATGCGCGCCTGGAGGTAATCCGCCATCGTGAGCGGCTTGCGGTAGATCGCCGTCGGGTTGAGTGCGGCATTCGCGCGCTGGTTCAGCGCGATCCAGCCCAGGGTTTCTCGGGTGGTGCCGTAGCGGTGGAAATGCCGCTGCGCGTTCTGTGCAAGAGTGTGCGCCGCCGAGACCGCGCCGTACGGGAAGAACCAGGCGTCGGTGCGGCTCATCGGGGCGATCTTGCCCTGCTTCATCAGCTCGTTGAAGGTGGCTTCCCACAGGGTGCGGAAGCACAGCACATGACGGGCCAGCCCGCCCGCGACGGCCAGCATCGCCCCGATCAGCGATCCGCCCGGCCCGAAGGTTTCGATGCCGCCGTTGTGCCAGGTGGGCCGAATGCCGAGCGCCGATTCGAGCGCCGTCACTCCGCCTTCGGAGAAGGGGCCGAAGCCGCCCCCGCCCGGGTATGTCGACAAGCCGTCGATGTCATCGATCCCCAGGCCCGCATCGGCGATCGCCGCCTCGCATGCCTCGACCGTCAGTGACAGCGGCTGCCTCATCAGCCGGCGGCCGATCACCGACATGCCGATTCCGGTCAGCGCGACCTTGTCCTCGAATTTGTCCGCCCGAAGCATCGGGCGCACGAACTCACCGAACCGTTCGGGGGCGATCTCGTCGACAGCCTGCGGAGCAGGCTCAACAGCGTGAGCCTGCGGAGCAGGCTCAACAGCGTGAGTCTGCGGGGCGGTCTCGTCGCGCTGCGGCACGGGCCGGAACAGCGGCAGCCAGATGTCGTCGATGTGCTCGAACACGACTTGCACGAGCTGGCCGATCTCCAGTTGCTCGGGGTCGCATTCGACGATATTGGTGGTCAACCGGACTCGTGGATCCTCGACAATTGCAACCTGCGCGACCACGTACGGCGCGGGCAGGCCAGGAAGGCTGAACCGATGGTTGACGGTGAAGCTGGAGAGAGTCGCATGACCGGAGACTGCGCGCACGCCCATGTCGTGAGACCGGCAGTACCGGCAGATGGGGGCGGGCGGGTGGATGAGCGCGCTGCAGTTCGTACATTCCTG
>JAFAWC010000306.1 GCA_019242135.1 Mycobacteriaceae bacterium
CGGAGCAAACGCCGCGTCGAGGCACCAGCGGACGTGCTCCCGCGCCGCCGCATCGTTCACTCGCACCAGCACCTCCACCCGGCGGTCCAGATTGCGGTGCATGAGATCCGCGGAACCGATCCAGTATTCGGGCTCGCCGTCGTTGGCCACGTAGAAGATTCTCGAGTGTTCCAGGAAACGGCCCAGGATGGAACGGGTGGTGATGTTGTCCGAGAGCCCGGGTACGCCGGCTCGGATCGTGCAGAACGTGCGCACCAGCAGCTCGACCTTGACCCCGGCGCGGGACGCCCGATACAGCGCATCGATGGTCTGCTCGTCGACCAGATGGTTCGTCTTGATCTGGATGTGGCCGCCGCGGCCGGCTTCGGCGTGTCGAGTCTCGCGTTCGATGCGCTCGATCAGGCCGGTGCGGACCCCGTTGGGGGAGACCAGCAGCGATCGGTAGTCGGTCTGCCGGGAGTAGCCGGTGAGGACGTTGAACAGGTCCGTGAGGTCGGCGCAGATCGCCTCGTCCGCGGTGAACAGTCCGAGGTCCTCGTACAGCCGCGCGGTCTTCGGGTTGTAGTTGCCGGTGCCGATGTGCGCGTACCGGCGGATGTTGCCGCTCTCCTGGCGGACGACGAGCGCGGTCTTGCAGTGCGTCTTCAGCCCGACGAAGCCGTACACCACGTGGCAGCCCGCGCGCTCCAGCGCTCTCGCCCACTTGATATTCGCGTGCTCGTCGAAGCGCGCCTTGATCTCCACCAGCACCACGACCTGCTTGCCGGCTTCGGCAGCATCGATCAGCGCGTCTACGATCGGCGAGTCACCCGACGTGCGGTACAGCGTCTGCTTGATGGCCAGAACGTTGGGATCGGCGGCGGCTTGCTCGATGAAGCGCTGCACGCTGGTGGAAAACGAATCGTAGGGGTGATGGACCAGGACATCGCCGTCGCGCAGCGTCGCGAAAATGCTCTTGGGTGTTTCCCGCTCGCCGAAGGCCGCATGGGTGGCCGGCACAAACGGCGGGTCCTTCAGGTCGGGGCGGTCCAGGCCGTAGATCTGCCACAGCGACGAAAGGTCGAGCAGCCCCGGCACCTCGATCACGTCGCTGGGATCGACGTCCAGCTCGCGCAGCAGCAGTTCGAGCATGTTCTCGGTCATGTCATCGGCAATCTCCAGACGCACCGGTGAGCCGAATCTGCGCCGCGCCAACTCGCGTTCGAGCGCCTGCAACAGGTCTTCGTCGCGGTCTTCCTCGACCTCGAAATCCGCGTTCCGGGTGATGCGGAACGCGTGGTGCTCGACGATCTCCATGCCCGGGAACAACACCGGCAGGAATGCCGCGATCAGCTCTTCCATGGGAAGAAAACGCACAACGCCCTCGACGCCCTCGCGAGCACCGAGCTCGACGAACCGCGGGACGTTGTCGGGAACCTTGACCCGGGCGAAATGCTGGCCACCGTCGTCGGGCTTTTTGACCGTGATCGCCAGGTTCAGGCTCAAGCCGCTGACGAAGGGGAACGGGTGCGCCGGGTCCACGGCCAGCGGCGTCAGCACCGGGAAAACCTGCTCATGGAAGTAGACCGACAGCTCGGAGCGTTCGGCGTCATCGAGGTCGTCCCAATTGACGATGAGAAGGCCCTCGTCAGCCAATGCTGGCCGCACCGAGTCGAGAAACACCTGCGCGTGACGGCTGGCGATCTGCTGAGTGCGCTCACCGATGCGGCGCAGCTGCTCGCGCGGTGTCAGCCCGTCGGCGGAGCGGACCGACAAACCCATCTCGTCACGCCGTTTCAGTCCCGCCACGCGGACCATGTAGAACTCGTCGAGGTTGGACGCGAAGATCGCGAGGAACTTGGCGCGTTCGAGCAGCGGCAGCGAGGTGTCGGCGGCAAGTGCAAGCACCCGGGCGTTGAAGTCCAGCCAGGACAGCTCGCGATTGAGGTACCGGTCCTCGGGCAACGCGTCGATGACCGCCTCCGCCGTGGCCGCCGGCGGCGCCTCGGGCGCAGAACCGCCGTCGGTTGGCGCAGCGGAAGGCCACTGGGTGCTGCCGGAACTAACTTCGGCTTCGGTCTCGGTCACCTTGTCGATCATTCCCCATCTGCGCGCTGACAGGCTAATCAGGCGTGAAGATGTGACCCTTGGCAACCGGCTGTTGGAGTGCCGTTAACGACCGATGGCCTGTGCCGTGGCCGCGCCCACGCCGAGCCGGCGCGCAGCTTGAAGATCGTCGGGTGTGTCGATGTCGCAACGCAGGCCGGGCCACGGTCCGGTCAGTTCCACCGCCCCGGAACCGCGGTGCCGGCGCGCCGAATCCGTCCCGAAGGCGGGATGCAATGCAGTACCGAATGCGAAAAGAGCGGCGGTCCCGCTGCCGTGCCGATCGGCGACGAAACTGCGAGGGTGCGCGCGCGCCGCAGCAATCGCCTGCGAGAGTTCCTGAGTTTGCAATGCCGGCAAGTCACCTTGGAGAACAGCAATGTTCGACGGCGGGTCAGGTCCGGAGGTGATCATGGATTCGGCGACGGCAATCGCGTTGTTGAGCGGATCGGGATGCCCGTCCGGTGTCGGGTCGGTGAGCACGTCCGCGCCGAGCTGGCGGGCCGCCTCGGCGGCGACGCCATCGGGGGTGACGACGGTGATGCCGTGCAATGACGGCTCTCTGGCCGCTGCGGCGATCGTGTCGAGGAGCATCGCGAGCACCACCCGCTCGCGCGTCGGCGCCGAAAAGACGGGCGCCAGCCGTGTCTTGGCGACCGCGAGGCGCTTGACAGCGATGATGAGCCCGACATCGTCGCCCATGGTGGCCATCCTGCCAGCCGGGATGCGGAGGCTAGGGTGAAGCGGTGGGCGAGGTCGCGGTGATGGGTGCGGGAGCCTGGGGAAGCGCACTCGCTCAGGTGCTCGCTGACGCCGGTAATTCCGTGATGCTGTGGGCGAGGCGGCCCGAGATCGCCGACGAAATCAACACGCACCACCGTAATCGCCGTTATCTGGGCGGTGCTGCGCTGCCGACGGAGGTGCGCGCCACGCCCGATCCGGCCAAGGCGCTGGACGGAATGACCACGGTGTTGCTGGCGGTGCCCGCGCAGGTCATGCGTGCCAACCTGGCCCAGTGGACCGGGCTCATCGACGGTGACGCGACACTGGTCAGCCTCGCCAAGGGCGTCGAGGTCGACACACTGATGCGGATGAGTCAGGTGGCCGCGCAAGCCACCGGGGTCGATGCGTCTCGAATCGCGGTGCTATCAGGGCCGAACCTGGCCAGCGAGATCGTCGAACGCCAACCGGCCGCGACGGTCATCGCATGCGTCGACTCGGGCCGGGCGGTGGCGGTTCAACGCATGCTCGGTGCCGGGTACTTCCGCCCCTACACCAACGCCGATGTGATCGGCGTCGAAATCGGCGGCGCGTGTAAGAACGTGATCGCGCTGGCGTGCGGAATGGCGGCGGGCGTGGGCCTGGGCGAGAACACCGCCGCGGCGATCATCACCCGCGGCCTCGCCGAGATCATGCGACTGGGCATCGCTCTCGGGGCGAAGCCCGCAACGCTGGCCGGGCTGGCCGGTGTCGGCGACCTGGTGGCCACCTGCACCTCGCCGTATTCACGCAACCGCACGTTCGGCGAACGGTTGGGTCGCGGCGGCACAATGGAATCGGCGTTGGAGGCCGCCGCCGGCCACATCGCGGAGGGCGTTACGTCGTGCCAGTCCGTACTGGCCCTGGCAACCAGCTACGACGTCGAGATGCCGCTGACACACGCGGTGAATCAGGTCTGTCATCAGGGCCTTTCGGTTCATCATGCGATGACGCTGCTGCTGGGACGAAGCGCCAAATCCGAGTGAGCGGCGCCATCGGGCGCCCGGGTGAGTGCGACGTCGAGCGCGCGCTGCGGACTGCCTGACCGGTAGCCTTTCTAGCTTGTGACTGTCACCGACCCGCCGGGCGCCGGACGCAGGATCCGCGTCGCGGTGATCTACGGCGGGCGCAGCGACGAGCACGCGATCTCATGCGTGTCGGCCGGCAGCATCCTGCGCCACCTGGATCCGGACCGGTTTGACGCGGTGCCCATCGGCATCACCGCGGGGGGAACCTGGGTGCTCACCGACGCCGATCCCGATCGCCTGGCCATTGTCGGCGGCCGGCTGCCGCAGGTCAGCGCGGCGTCGGGCGCAGAACTCGCGCTGCCTGCCGATCCGCAGCGACGGGGCGAGCTGCTCTCGTTGGGCGGTGGCCTCGGCGAGGCGCTGGCATCGATTGACGTGGTCTTCCCCGTCCTGCACGGACCGTTCGGGGAGGACGGGACCATCCAGGGCCTTCTCGAGCTGGCCGGTGTGCCGTATGTCGGCGCGGGGGTGTTCGCCAGCGCAGCGGGCATGGATAAGGAGTTCACCAAGAAGCTGCTGGTCGCCGAGGGATTGCCGATCGGCGATTTCGCGGTGCTGCGTCCCGGCCAGGCCACACTGGCCGAGCAGGACAAGCAACGCCTCGGTCTGCCGGTGTTCGTCAAGCCGGCCCGGGCCGGGTCATCGATCGGGGTGAGCCGAGTGTCGAGCTGGGACGAGCTGGCGCCCGCCGTCATCGATGCTCGTCGTCACGACCCAAAGGTCTTGGTGGAAAAGGCGATTCGAGGGCGAGAACTCGAATGTGGGGTTTTGGAACTGCCCGACGGATCGGTGGAGGCCAGTACGGTCGGGGAAATCCGGGTGGAGGGGGTGCGGGGCCGCGAGGATGGGTTTTACGACTTCGCCACCAAGTACCTCGACGACGGGGCCGAACTCGATGTGCCGGCGAAGATCGATGAGGACACCGCCGCCCGGGTGCGATCATTGGCCATCCGGGCGTTCCGGGCGATCGACTGTCAGGGTCTTGCCCGGGTCGACTTCTTCCTGACCGAGGACGGCCCGCTGGTGAACGAGGTCAACACGATGCCGGGCTTCACGACCATCTCGATGTTTCCGCGCATGTGGGCCGCCAGCGGCGTGGACTATCCGACGCTGCTGGCGGCGATGGTCGACACCGCGCTGGTCCGCGGCGTCGGGCTGCGCTGAGCCGCTAGGAGGCCGGTCCCGGCCTGATCGGCACCGCGGTCAGTTTCGCGGCAACGACTTCGGATATCTGTTGGATCGGGGTCGCGCCGATGTCCGGCGGCAGCGTCAGCGCGACGTAGACCGGCCGGTCCACGACGAACCACGTGCTGCGGCCGGTGGCCTGTTCGGACACCCGGAACCACTGGACCGCGTCGACGACCTGGATCGGTGCTCCGAGGACGAAGTCGGCGGGCCGGTCGACGCCGCAACGCAACACGATCGGCTCAGACCCACCGGCGCGCCAAGCGGCGGCGGCGGGCGGAACCGGATCGGCGGGCGTGGCCCGCGGGTCGTCTCCGAGGCGCTGCGGCAGCGCCCCCATCAATGTTGTGCACTCCGGGCTGCCCGCCTGGGGCGCCGGGACGGCCGGGATCACCAGCGCCGCCGCGGGGGGGCGTGGCCGCAACACGGCGATCACCAGGACCACCCCCGCCGCGGCCACCGCGATGACGAGCGCAGCGACCAGCAGCGCCCGCGGGGGACCGTCGCTCAGGGTTGGGCCCTGCTCGCAATCGGGCACGTCAGCGTGCGGGTGATGCCTGCGGTCCGCTGAACACTGGGCACGATGTCGGCCTGTATCCGCTCCACGGTGTCGGCGCCGATGCGCACGATCACGTCGTACGGTCCGGTGACATATTCGGCGGTCAGCACACCGGGCAGCGTTGCGAGTTGCTTGGCGACGACCTCCGCGCGGCCGACGTCGGTCTGGATCAGCATGAACGCCTCGACCACTCGCGCCTCTCCTGTCTTGACCGCTCATCGCGTCGGCCGCGTCGCCCGCAATACACTGGCCGGTGCTTCGGACCGGCAAAGACCAAAAGTACCGCAGGTGATACCGGTGTTCAGCGCGGCGGGACTCCGCGCGCGTGCGTGGAGAGTGACACATGAGCAAAGAGCCGACGCTGGCCGACCTGGGAGAGTTCGCGGTTATCGACCGGTTGGTGGCAGCACGCCCGCGGGGTCCGGCGACACTGCTCGGCCCGGGCGACGACGCGGCGATCGTGGCAGCACCCGACGGCCGGGTGGTCGTCTCCACCGACATGCTCGTCGAGTCGCGGCACTTCCGCCTGGACTGGTCCACCCCGCGCGACATCGGACGCAAAGCGATCGCCCAGAACGCGGCCGATATCGAGGCGATGGGCGCCACGCCCACCGGCTTCGTGGTCGCGTTCGGCGCTCCCGCACACACGCCGGTCGCCAGCATCGACGAGCTGGCCGACGGGATGTGGAGCGAGGCGCGCCGGGTGAGGGCCGACATCGTCGGCGGCGATCTGGTGAGCAGTCCGCAGTGGGTGGTGTCGGTGACAGCGCTGGGTGATCTGGCCGGCCGGGCGCCCGTCACCCGCAGCGGCGCAACACCAGGCTCGGTGGTAGCGGTATGTGGCGACCTGGGTCAGTCAGCGGCGGGGTATGCGTTGTGGCACAGCGGATTCGGCGATGACCCGCACGGGTTCGACCAGTTGTGCCGGCGCCATCTCGTGCCCGAACCACCCTACGGTCAGGGCGCGCAAGCTGCCGAAGCCGGCGCCCGTGCCATGACGGATGTGTCCGATGGGCTGACCGCCGACCTGCGGCACGTCGCCGAGGCCTCAGGCGTGGGCATCGAGCTGTCGACGGCAGCGCTGGTCGCCGACCACGACGCCGTGGCCGCGGCGGCCGCCCTGCTGGGCGAAAACCCATGGGACTGGGTGCTGGGCGGTGGCGAGGACCACGCGCTCGTCGCGACGTTCGACGCGACGGTGCCCGAGGGCTGGCGGGTGATCGGCGTGGTCGTCGAGGGGTCCCCGCACGTGCTGGTCGACGGCGCCCCGTGGCAGGGATCCAACGGATGGCAGGCGTTCGGCTAAGCGCCCGCCGCGCGCCACGCAGGCTGGCGTAGGTTGTCGACCGTGACGGCGCGCCCGCTGAAAGAGCTCGTCGAAGACGGCTGGGCGCGAGCGCTGGAGCCGGTCGCGGAGCAGATCGCGGCGATGGGCGATTTTCTGCGCGCCGAGCTCGCGGCGGGCCGCCGCTATCTACCGGGCGGACAGAACGTGTTGCGCGCGTTCACATTTCCGTTCGAAGACGTCCGCGTGCTGGTGGTCGGCCAGGATCCGTATCCGACCCCGGGACATCCGGTCGGGCTCAGTTTCTCAGTGGCCGCCGACGTGAAACCGTTGCCCCGCAGCCTGGACAACATCTACGCGGAGTACTGCGCGGACCTGGGCTATCCGCCACCGTCCACCGGTGACCTGACACCCTGGGCCGAGCGGGGCGTGTCGCTGCTCAACCGGGTGTTGACGGTGCAGCCGCGAAACCCCGCGTCGCACCGCGGGAAGGGCTGGGAAGTCGTCACCGAGTGCGCGATCCGCGCTCTCGCCGGCCGCGCTGCGCCACTGGTCGCGATCCTGTGGGGACGCGACGCCTCAACGCTCAAACCGATGCTCGCCGCGGGCAACTCGCGCGTCGCGACCATCGAGTCCGCGCATCCCTCACCGCTGTCGGCGCAGCGTGGGTTCTTCGGGTCGCGCCCGTTCAGCCGCGCGAATGCGCTGCTCGCCGACTTTGGCGCCGAGCCGGTCGATTGGCGACTGAGCTGACGGGGCCTTCGTCACGCTCGCGGTTTCGGTCGGCCGGTTGGATCGGTAACCCCGATCGGATAGGTTGCCCAGCATGTCCTCGACGATCGCCAAGCGCCATCACGTCGTCGTCATCGGCTCGGGCTTCGGGGGCCTGACGGCAACCAAAGCGCTGAGGCACGCCGATGTCGATGTCACCCTCATTTCGAGGACCACCAGCCACCTTTTTCAGCCGCTGCTTTATCAGGTGGCCACCGGGATCCTGTCCGAAGGCGAGATCGCGCCGACCACTCGGCTGATCCTGCGTCGTCAAAAGAACGCGACGGTGTTGCTCGGAGAGGTCGAGTCAGTCGATCTGGCGGCGCAGACGGTGACGTCTCGACTGATCGACATGCAGACAGTGACGCCGTTCGACAGTCTTATCGTCGCGGCCGGCGCGCAGCAGTCCTACTTCGGCCACCACGAATTCGCCACGTACGCCCCGGGCATGAAAACGATCGACGACGCCCTGGAGCTGCGCGGCCGCATCCTCGGCGCCTTCGAGGCGGCCGAGGTGACCACCGACGAAGCCGAGCGTCGTCGACGGCTGACGTTCGTCGTCGTCGGCGCCGGACCGACGGGTGTCGAAATGGCCGGACAGATCGCAGAACTCGCCGAGCGCACGCTCGCCGGGGCGTTTCGCACCATCCGGCCCGCCGACTGCCACGTGATCCTGATGGACGCCGCGCCCGCGGTGTTACCCCCGATGGGCGAGAAGCTGGGCCTGAAGGCCAAGCGCCGGCTGGAGAAGATGGACGTCGAAGTCCAGCTCAACGCCATGGTGACCGCCGTCGACTACAACGGCATCACGGTCAAAGACAACGACGGCGCGGAACGCCGAATCGAATGTGCCTGCAAGGTATGGGCTGCCGGGGTGGCGGCGAGCCCGCTGGGCAAGTTGATCGCCGAGCAATCCGACGGAACCGAAGTCGACCGCGCCGGACGTGTCGTGGTGGAGCCCGATCTCACCGTGAAAGGCCATCCCACCGTCTTCGTCGTCGGCGATTTGATGTCAGTGCCCGGTGTGCCCGGAATGGCGCAAGGCGCCATCCAGGGTGCTCGCTACGCGGCCAAGGTGATCAAGCACGTCGCCGACGGCAGCGATGAGCCGGCCAGCCGGGCACCGTTTAAGTATCACGACAAGGGCAGCATGTCGACGATTTCACGGCACAGCGCTGTTGCGCAGATCGGCAGGCTGGAGTTCGGCGGCTATCTCGCATGGCTGGCGTGGCTCGTGCTGCACCTCTTCTACCTGGTCGGGTTCAAGAACCGTTTCACCACACTCGTCTCATGGTTCGTCGCGTTCACCGGCCGCAGCCGCGGACAAATGGCCATCACCAGCCAAATGATTTACGCCAGGGTGGCAATGACGACGCTGGCGCAGGGACTGGATGCGCTCACGGCGGTCGAAGAGGCCGAACACGCCGAGCAACACGCATCCGCCGGCGGTGGCCAACCCAGCGGTCGTGCGGCGGGGAGCTAGCCTCGGGTTTCAGCCGCGAGAGACCTTGCCGGCCTTCAGGCAGGAGGTGCACACGTTGAGACGCTGCTTGTTGCCGCCGGGGCGGCTGACCGCGCGAACTGTCTGAATGTTGGGATCCCACCGACGGCTGGTCCGGCGGTGCGAGTGCGACACCGACTTGCCAAAGCCGGGACGCTTGCCGCAGATGTCGCAGACGGCAGCCATGGCGCAAACTCCATTCGGATCGATCAGTCTGTGCGTTGCCGTCTGCTCTTTCCGCAAGCGGCTCATCGGCGTCGCTGGCCAGCAACCGCGCCGCGGGTGACCGACAACCCGACCAGGATACCGGGGGCGACGATGATCGCCAAAACCTTGAACTGCTCGTCAGGGATCGTGACGACGCCGAGTCCGAATGTCATGCGGGCTGGCTAGGCTCGCTCCCGAAGGCGAGGAGGTGTGATGTCGGGGCGGCGGTTGGATGCGTCCGGCCTGCTCGATTGGGCTCACGCGGCGGT
>JAFAWC010000699.1 GCA_019242135.1 Mycobacteriaceae bacterium
CCGGACCGCACCCCGGCCGGAGCGCTGATGGCAGAGACGACCACTGTGCACGTGATGCGGCACGGCGAGGTGTACAACCCGAAGGGCATCCTATACGGCCGCCTGGAAGGCTTTGGGCTGTCGGACCGGGGACGGCTACAGGCGCAGACGGTCGCGCGGGCGTTGAAAGACAACGACATCGTGTTGGTGGCCGCATCTCCGCTGCAGCGGGCGCAGGAGACCGCGGCGCCCATCGCCGCCAGTCACGGCCTCGACGTCGTGACCGACCAGGACTTGATCGAATCACTGAACTACTTCGAAGGCAGGCGTATCTCGCCGGGAGACGGCGCGTGGCGCGACCCGCGCGTGTGGTGGCTGCTGCGCAACCCGCTCAAGCCGTCGTGGGGCGAGCCCTACCGGGAAATTGCCGCGCGGATGACGACCGCCATCGGTAAGGCGCGGGCGAAAGCAGCCGGTCATGAAGCGGTGTGCGTCAGTCATCAACTGCCCGTGGAGATCCTGCGACGGCACCTGGACCGCAAATGGCTGGCGCACGATCCGCGCCGGCGGCGCTGCAATCTGGCGTCGCTGACCTCGTTCGTGTACGACGGTGACCGGCTCGTCGAGATCCGTTACACCGAGCCAGCGGGGAGTTGAGCAGTGCGGTGGCTGATCGCACTGACGGCACTGGCGATCGCGCTGGCCGGCTGCTCCACGGGCAGCGACGCCGTAGCCCAGGGCGGCACCTTCGAATTCGTCGCGCCCGGCGGCAAGACCGACATCTTCTACGACCCGGCCGAAAGCCGTGGCCGCCCCGGTGAATTGGCCGGTCCGAGTCTGATGGACGAGGCGAAGTCGCTGTCGTTGAACGATTTCGGCGGCCAGGTCGTCGTGGTCAACATCTGGGGCCAATGGTGCGGCCCCTGCCGCTCCGAGGTCACCGAATTGGAGAAGGTCTACGAGGCCACCCACCACGACGGCGTTTCTTTCCTCGGCATCGATGTGCGCGACACCAACCGCGACGCGGCGCGCGATTTCGTCGTCGACCGCAAGGTCAGCTACCCGTCGATCTACGACCCGGCGATGCGCACGATGATCGCGTTCGGCGGCAAGTTCCCCACCACGGTGATCCCGTCGACGCTCGTGCTGGATCGCCAACACCGCGTTGCGGCGGTGTTCCTGCGTGAGCTGCTCGCCGACGACCTGATGCCTGTCGTGCAGCAGCTGGCTGCCGAGCAACCTGCTCCGGGACCTCAGTGACGGGTTTCGCGTATCTCGCCGCCGCCGGACCACTGCTCGCCGCGGTGGGGATCAGCATCGTCGCCGGCCTCGTGTCGTTCGCGTCACCGTGCGTGGTACCGCTCGTGCCCGGATACCTGTCATATCTGGCGGCGGTGGTGGGGGCCGACGAAGACGCGAGCGGTGGGGTCGCCGTACGGACAGCGCGCTGGCGCGTGGTGGGCTCGGCGACGCTGTTCGTGGCCGGCTTCACCGCGGTGTTCGTGCTCGGGACCGTCGCGGTGCTCGGGATGACGGCCACGTTGATCACCAATGAGCTGCTGCTGCAACGCGTCGGTGGCGTGCTCACGATCGTGATGGGACTGGTGTTCGTCGGCTTCATTCCCGCGCTGCAGCGGCAGGCCAGGTTCACGCCCCGGCAGGTGTCGACGCTGGCCGGTGCGCCTTTGCTCGGCGCGGTGTTCGCGCTGGGCTGGACCCCGTGCCTGGGACCGACGCTGACCGGCGTCATCGCGGTCGCCTCGGGCACCGACGGTGCGAGTGTCGCCCGCGGGGTGCTGCTGGTCATCGCCTACTGTCTCGGGCTAGGGGTGCCGTTCGTGCTGTTGGCGTTCGGTTCCGCGGCCGTCGTGCAGGGCCTGGGCTGGCTGCGCCGCCACACCCGCGCGATCCAGATCTTCGGCGGGCTGCTGCTGGTCGCGGTGGGTCTGGCGCTGCTGACCGGTGTCTGGAACGAATTCGTCTCCTGGGTGCGCGACGCGTTCGTGACCGACGCGAGGCTGCCGATATGAGGCTTTTGGCGTGGGGCCGCAACACCTGGCGCGCGCTGACGTCGATGGGCACCGCACTGGCGTTGCTGGTCCTGCTCGCGCTCGGCGCGGTCCCCGGCGCGCTGCTGCCGCAGCGCAGCCTCAACGCGGCCAAGGTCGGCCAGTACATCGCCGACCATCCGCGGATCGGGCCCTGGCTGGACCGGCTGCAGGCCTTCGATGTGTTCTCCAGCTTCTGGTTCACCGCGATCTACGTGCTGCTGTTCGTGTCGCTAGTCGGCTGCCTGATGCCCCGAACGATCGAGCACGTTCGCAGCCTGCGTGCGACACCCGTCGGGGCACCGCGCAACCTGGCCCGGCTGCCCAAGCACGCCGAGCACCGGGTCAGCGGCGAGCCGGCCGTGGTGGCCGCCGGGATTTCTGAACGGCTGTCCGGGTGGCGAAGCATCACCCGGCAGACCGGCGACATCACCGAGATCTCCGCGGAGAAAGGCTATCTCCGCGAGTTCGGCAATCTGGTGTTTCATTTCTCGCTGCTCGGACTGCTGGTCGCCGTCGCGGTGGGAAAGCTGTTCGGGTACGAGGGCAACGTGATCGTCGTCGCCGACGGCGGGCCGGGCTTCTGCTCGGCATCACCGGCCGCATTCGACTCGTTTCGCGCCGGCAACACCGTCGACGGCACCCATCTGCACCCAATCTGCCTGCGAGTCAATGATTTCCAGGCCCGTTACCTGCCCTCAGGCCAGGCCACGTCGTTTGCCGCCAACATCGACTACCAGAGCGGCGCCGACCTGGCTTCGGGTCGCTGGCGGCCCTACCGGCTCGAGGTCAACCGCCCGCTGCGCATCGGCGGGGACCGGGTTTATCTGCAGGGCCACGGCTACGCACCGACGTTCACGGTGACGTTTCCCGATGGTCAAACCCGGACCTCCAATCTGCAGTGGCGTCCCGACGATCCACGCACTCTGCTGTCCTCGGGCGTGATGCGGTTCGACCCGCCCGGCGGCACCTATCCGGACCCCAACGAGCGGCGGAGGAACCAGCTGGCGATTCAGGGCCTGTTCGCGCCCACCGCACGGCTCGACGGAACCCTGCTGTCGTCGAGCTTTCCGGCGTTGAACGATCCGGCGGTCGCCGTGGACATCTACCGGGGCGACACCGGTCTGGACACCGGCAGGCCCCAGTCGCTGTTCTCCCTGGACCCGGGGCTGATGCATGAGGGCCGGCTCAGCAAGGTGGCGCGCGTCAACCTGCGCGCCGGTGAGCAGATCCGCCTCGACAACGGTACGGTCGTGCGGTTCGACGGGGCGGTGCCGTTCGTCAACCTGCAGGTGTCCCACGATCCCGGCCAGATCTGGGTGCTGGTGTGCGCGCTGACCATGATGGCCGGTCTGCTGGTGTCGCTGGTGATCAGGCGGCGCCGCGTCTGGGTTCGCATCACCGGAGCGGCCGGTACGGTGAACGTCGAAATGGGCGGCCTGGCCCGCACCGACAACTCCGGCTGGGGCGACGAATTCGAGCGCCTGGTGAGGCGCCTGATCGCCGACCATGCACCGGCCGAGCCGGTGGCGGTGGCAGCGAAGGAGAGCGGATGAATACCGAGCACGTCGACGCAGCGCTGGCCCGATATTCCGACTGGGCGTTCACGTCGTCGATCGTCGTGCTGGTCGGAGCGCTGCTGCTGCTAGCCTTCGAGCTGGCCTATCAGCGTGGCCGGCGGGCCGAGCAGCGCGACCTCGTGTGCGTGGGCGTCGCCGCCGACAGCGCGACTCCGGGAATCGTCGTCGACGCGCCCCCGCGCTCGGTTGACGAACGGGTCGGGCGCGCCGGACTGGCCCTGGTCTACGTCAGCATCGCGCTGCTGTTCGGCTGCATCGTGCTGCGCGGCTGGGCGACGATGCGGGCGCCATGGGGCAACATGTACGAGTTCATCAACCTGACATGTCTGTCCGGGTTAATCGCCGCCGCGGTGGTGTTGAGGCGCCCGGCGCACCGTCCGCTCTGGGTGTTCGTGCTGCTGCCGGTACTGATCCTGTTGACCGTGTCGGGACGCTGGCTCTACACCAATGCCGCGCCCGTGATGCCCGCGCTGCAGTCGTATTGGCTGCCGATCCACGTGTCGGTGGTCAGCCTGGGCTCCGGTGTGTTTCTTCTCGCTGGGGTGGCCAGCATCCTGTTTCTGCTGAAGACATCCAAATTCGGCGAGCCTGGTGCCGAAGGTCGTGTCGCCCGAATCGTCGCCAGGCTACCTGACGGTCAAAGCCTCGACAGAATCGCCTACCGGACAACCATTTTCGCGTTCCCGGTGTTCGGCTTCGGGGTGATTTTCGGCGCGATCTGGGCGGAGGAAGCGTGGGGTCGCTACTGGGGCTGGGACCCCAAGGAGACGGTGTCGTTCATCGCCTGGGTGGTCTACGCGGCTTATTTGCACGCCCGATCCACGGCAGGCTGGCGCGACAAAAAGGCGGCCTGGATCAACGTCGCCGGGTTCGTCGCGATGGTTTTCAACCTGTTTTTCATTAACCTGGTGACCGTCGGCCTGCATTCGTATGCGGGGGTCGGCTAGCCACTGCGCTAACCTCGATCGGGTAAGTCAAACGACAGCGATGAGCGCTTTCGCGAAGAGCAAACGACGCCCGATGAGCGTTGACGCGAAGAGCAAACACCAGCGATGAGCGTTTACGCGAAGAGCAGACACTCTAGGGAGACGAGGCGTGCCTGAGGGCTTCGGTACCGGCGGTTTTCGTTCGCAGCAGCGTTTCAACGATTCGGGCACGGGACCGGTAGGGGGTGCTCCGAACGGCCGCCACCTGCGGCCGCCGCCCGAGTGGACCGCGGCGACTCCGCCGACCGGCTTTCCGCAGCTGCCCGCGTGGGTGCCCCCGCCGGTCGAGACCGTGGCGCCGCCGGCGCCGCCGCCCACGTCCAACGACCTGACCACTGCACACTTGCTGCGTCCGGTCAAGCCGCCGCCGTCGGGTGGTTGGCGCAAATGGCTCTACCTGGCATCGTTTAAGACTCTCAACGTCGGAGAGAGCCCGCGGGTCGCGCACCGCAACAATTTGCTGGCACAGGTCAATCGGCCGCTGCAGGGCTGCTACCGGATCGCGTTGATGTCGTTGAAAGGTGGCGTCGGGAAGACGACGATGACCGCCGCCCTGGGCGGCACGTTCGCCTCGATTCGCGGGGACCGCGTCGTGGCTGTCGACGCGAATCCCGACCGCGGCACATTGAGCGGAAAGGTTCCTCTGGAGACCCCCGCCACCGTGCGTCACCTGCTGCGCGACGCCGAGGGGATCGACCGTTACAGCGATATCAGGGCCTACACCTCGCAGGGTCCCAGCCGGCTGGAGGTGCTGGCCTCGGAGAGCGACCCCGCGGTGTCGGAGGCATTCAGCTCCGAGGACTACACGAGCACGCTCGACATTCTCGAGCGCTTCTACAGCCTGGTGCTCACCGACTGCGGCACGGGACTGATGCACTCGGCGATGTCGGCGGTGCTGGCCAAGTCGGATGTGTTGGTGGTGATCAGCTCCGGGTCCGTCGACGGAGCCCGCAGCGCGTCGGCGACGCTGGACTGGCTGGACGCCCACGGGCATCAAGAGATGGTGCGCAACTCGATCGCGGTGATCAACGCGGTGCGGCCGCGCTCGGGCAAGGTCGACCTGCGAAAGGTCGTCGACCACTTCTCCCGGCGCTGTCGGGCCGTGCTCCTGGTGCCGTTCGACCCGCACCTCGAGGAGGGGGCGGAGATCAACCTCGAACGGCTGAAGCGGGAGACGCGGGAATCATTGATCGAGCTGGCCGCCGTGGTTGCCGATGGGTTTCCGCCGACGAACCGGCGCGAGGCATTCCTT
>JAFAWC010000064.1 GCA_019242135.1 Mycobacteriaceae bacterium
GGCCTGCGACGGCGTCAGCGTCCGCCGGGCGACCGCGATCACCCGAAGGCCGTCGCCGGCCATTTTCCACACCTCGCGCCGGGCCGGCTGCCCGACATCAGGGCACGCTTCGAGGATGACTTCCGGAGCGCCCTTGACGGTCAGCAGTTCACCGGACACCGTTGCGGAGAACTGGCGTCCGGACCGGAAGGCCAGGTGTGCGCTGTAGTTTTCACGGTCCTGGGATGCCAACGCACCGGCGCCTTCGATGATCGCCAGATCGGTGGCGTGGGCATGCCCGCCATCGCCGTCGGGCGGTGGGGTGGCCTGCGCCGCCGTGGCCAAGACGTCGTCGCGCGAGCAGCCACGCGCGGCGTACACCCGAGACACCCGCAACCGGTTCTCGCTCAGTGTTCCCGTCTTGTCGAAACACACCACTTCGACGCGCCCGAGCGCCTCGACCGAGCGTGGGGTGCGGACCAGGGCACCCAGACGGGTCAGCCGCCGTGCCGACGCCTGTTGCGCCAGCGTCGCGACCAGCGCCAGACCCTCGGGCACCGCCGCCACAGTGACCGCCACGCCACTGGCGATGGCCTGACGTAGCCCGTTGAGGCGCAGCAGCCCCAAAATGGTGACGAAGCCACCGCCTGCCAAGCTCACCGGCCACGCCCGGTCGGTCAGCTCCCGCAGCTGGGTTTGCAGCCCGACGGGGCCCCGCTCCGCTTGGGGTGCCTCCGCGGCCCGCCGTACCTGGGTCTGTGCGCCGACCGCGGTCACCACGGCGAGGCCGGTGCCGGCCACGACCGTCGTCGCCGCGAACACCATGCAGGCCCGCTCCGCCAGGCCGACCCCTGGAGTCGCCTCGACTTGTTTCGGAACCGGCAGACTTTCGCCGGTGAGCGTCGATTCGTCGACCTCGAGATCGGCGACGTCGATCAGCCGCGCGTCGGCCGGAATCACCTCGCCCGCCCGGACCTCGATGAGCTCTCCCGGACGCAGGTAGGCGGCCTCGACATCGGTGTAGCTGCGCGTTCCGGTGGCGCCGATGCGCACCGTTCGCGCCGGCGGCACCTGCACCGCCAACATCCGCCGCAACAGCCGCTGCGCGCGAAGCTGCTGAGTCGCCGCCAGCGCGGAGTTGAATGTGAGCACCGAGCCGACCAGCACCGCGTCGACGGGTGAGCCCAGCACCGCGCTGGCCGCCGAGCCGGTGGCCAGAATCGGCGTCAGCGGGTCGGAAAGCTCATCGCGCAGCGTGGTGCTGAACTCCCACACCAGGTTCCGCGCCGACCGCGCGAAGCCCACCGGACCCCGCGACGGCGGGTGCCGGGGGGGCGCCTCCGTCCGGTCGTCGCCGTCGCCGGCCTGCGCCCGCAGAAGCCGACAAGCCTGTTCGGCTGACATCGCGTGCCAGTCGTGCGTGACGGCAGGTGCCGGTGCTGAGGCCCGAAAAGTGTTGCGCGCCAGTGAATAACCGGTCCACAAGCCGGCTGCGGCGCCTGCGGTGACCGGACCCGGTCCACGACCACGAACTCCCGGCACCATCAACAGCCCGCCCAGCAGTGAGGCTGCGGTGGATATCTCGACCCCGCGCCGGCTCGCCGCACGGGCAGCGGGCAGCGCGTGCAGCACCCGCCACGCATCGACGAGGTCGTCGACAAGCAGGTCGGCATGCCACGGCGGCGGAGCATCGTCGGTCACCAATCCGATCGCCACGTCGGAGGCCGCAAGAGCGTGCGGTGCCTGGCTACCCAGCACCAGCACCGTCGCGCCATCGCGCTGAAGTTTCGTCACCGCCTCGGCCAGTGCGGCGTCGACGGAACCGTCAGCCGTCGGATGGAGGTCGTCGAACGTCGACCGAAGGTCGTCGAGTTCATCGACGTCCAGCGACACCACCTCGGCACCGGAGCGGCGCGCCTCTCCGATGACCGCGGACGCCAGTGGGTGGTGCGCGTGGCGCACCAGCACCTGCGCGGCCGAGCGGCCGTTTCCGTTGGTCGCCCATGGGCCGCCGACCGCGTTCCAGCCGGCGGTCAAACCCCCCGCCTCGAGTTGTTCGGTGGCCCATTGCCATATCGCGGCCCGGTCGCGTTCCGCGGCACCGCGGATTCTGCTGACTCTGAGGTGGTCCCCCGCCAAGGCGCGCGGATCGATCACCACGGCGTCAACCCGATCGAGACGACGCAGCGCCTCGGACCTCAACACCAGCGCCTGGTGGTCGTCAGACAGTGCGCGACCGAGTGTGCTGGCGAAGGCTTCCCGGGCGGTGCGAGTGGCTTTCGGTGCGGTGACCAGTGCCGCGGTCGCGGCCGCGTTGATGTTCCGGGTCGCTGCGCCGATGGCGGTCGCGCTGACGATCTGGACGAGGCCGCTGCGGTCGCCGTGGCGTTCCACCGGTCCCGCGGGCAGTGGCCGGGGCCGCGCCACGACGAACACGTCAGGGCAGTCCGCATACGGTGCCAGCTTCGCCTCCTGCTTGGCCCAGGCGTGCTGCGCGGAGCGGGACTCCGCCACCTTCGAGAGGTGCAGCAGGCAATCCACCGCGAGTGACGCCCACTGCTGGGTGGCGGTGTAGACGCCGGCGGCCGCGACGGCAAGTGCGGTGTCGGTGACGGTGGGGCCGAGCCAGCTTTCGAACAGACGACGGAGCCGAGGCTGATAGTCCACGACCGCCACCGCCGCGGCGGCGCCGACGGGCAACCTCGCCCAGGGCACGGTGCGACCGGCCAGCGCGACGCACAGTCCCGCGGACGTAGCGGTCAGCGCGACAAGCCGGGCAGCCAGCACAGGACTGTCGCCCGGAAGGTCGAGGGGCGGACGGTGCGACAAGCCGGCTGCCGGCCGGCCCTCAGCGGCTGCGACGATCGCGCAAAGTTCTGCGACGGTGGGTCCGTCACCCTCGACCGATACCACCACGCGCGAAAGCGGGAGGTTCAGTTTCGCCGATGTGACGCCCGGATGGGCGCGAAGCGCGGACAGAACACGGTCGCCGACGGCCCGATTTTGCTGGTCCTGCAGACCATCGACTTCGATCCACACTCGGCCGGGGCCGCGCGAACACCTCCTGGCCGGCTTGCCACCGACCAACTCGCGGACGACCTCGCCGGGCGACGGAATCTCGGCGCCACCCTCGACGAGGGCCGAGGCCCCGCGCAGCGGCATCGTCGCGAGCGCGACACCGCCGCCGACGGCGGCGGCGGTGGCCGTGCCGGCCAGCCGGACCGACCCGTTGACCACTGCCGCCGTGGTGGTGACTGCTGTACCCGCCGCGCGCATCGGCAAGGCCGCGGACTTGCGCAGCAGTCGGGTCAGGTCCATTTAGGTGCCGGCGGCTCGGCTGTCAGGAGGTGCGGGTGGTGCTGCGACGACGAGCCGTGCTCGCCTTGCGCGGTCGGGCCGTTCGGGCAGCGGACTTTTGGGGCGCCGATTGCCGCGGTGCCGCTTTGCGCGCGGTCGCCTTGCGCGCGGTCGCCTTGCGCGGCGCCGACTTGCGCGGCGCAGACTTGCTCGGCGCGGCCTTGGGCGGCGCGCTCACTGCTTGCGTCGGGGTGGCCGACGCACGCGTCGGCTGCCCGTTGGAGCGTTTACCTAGTTGGTGCACGAGCAGTGCGGTGCCGCCGACCGCCAGCAGCACCGGCCATTCGACCAACCCGGCGGCGCCGAGCGCGCCGAGAGTGATTGCCGCTGCGGGCGTCGAAT
>JAFAWC010000288.1 GCA_019242135.1 Mycobacteriaceae bacterium
CGGCTGGCCTCGACGACGTCATCGCTCGCGGCCTCGCGAAAGATCCGAAGGATCGCTACCCCAGAGCCGGCCAGCTGGCCGAGGCGGCGCGCGAGGCGTTGACCATCCCTGCGGCGCCCGCCGACGACGAGAATGACAACGACACTGCGCAGACCATCGAAGTCGTCGTTGATGCTCGAACGACGCAGCCTGTCGTGGTCCGTCTGCCGACCTGCATGCTGTGCGGCCGAACCGTGAGCGGCCTGGTGAACACCTGGCCGTGCCAAGATTTTTGCGACTCCTGCGAAGAGAACCTCGCCCAACAGCTACGGCAATACTTCCGGCGCGGCCCAGCTCAGCCGCTGGACGTCGCCGGCTACACCTTGCACGAAGAACTCGACCGCGGCGGCCGCTGGCCCGTCTTTATTGCCCACCATGGATTCAGCGGCGAAATGCGCGCGGTGCACGTGGTGCCCAACGCGGTGGTGCCGGCCGAGGAGCGCGACCTATTCCGGCCGTTGGGCAATGTGGGTGCGCTGCGCCACCGCCACATCGTCACGATGCGCGAAACTCTCCCGGTCGGAACCGAATTCTTCTTCGTTGTCTCCGAATACTGGCCAGGGGTCACCGTCAAGGCGCTGGTCGGTCTGCTCGGCCCGCTGGCCCCCGAGCATGCGGTGCGGCTGGCGCTGCAAGTCCTCGACGGGCTGCACTACGCGCACACACTCGCGCTGCCCAACGGGTCGGTCGGGGTCGCGCATCGAGACATCAAGGCCAGCAACATCGTTGTGACCGGAAGCGCTCAGCAGGCGGTCACCAAACTCACCGACTTTGGGCTTGCCACACCATTCGATCAGACCGGATCGACAATAACGGACTACACACCGGAGGATCTGGCGTTTGTCGCCCGTCCCCAGATGCTGCGGTGGGGGCGTCCGCCCGCCACCCAGGTCGATGTCTGGAAGCTGGCCTCGTGCCTGTATTACATGCTGACTGGGCAGCCACCACGCCAATTCTCAGACAGTGCCGATCCCGCCGATGTCGTGCTCAGCACCGCCGCAGTGCCGATCCGCGAACGCAACCCGCGCATTCCGCAACGGCTGGCCGTGGTCATCGACGCAGCCCTCATCGACAACCCCCGCATCGGCATCGGCAGTGCCGCCGAACTCTCGTCGGCACTGCACGACGCCGCATTCGGCCACACTCCCCTTCCCCCGCCGGTCGCGTACGCTGACCCGGCCAGTGCGGCAGCACAAGTCGGCGCGGGGCGGTGTGGCCGGCGCGCGGCAGTCGGCTGGGCGCTCATCCGCATCACCGTTCCCGGCGGGTGTGCACTGACCAGCGACGGGCTAATGGTGTTGGCCCGCACTGGCATCACGGCATCGATCTGGCACACCCTCACCCGAGACCTGGTGCGCACATTCCGCGGTCATCGCGACCGAATCACCACGGCTGTCTTCAGCCCCGACAACCACCACGTCGTCACCGGCAGCGCCGACAACACCGCAACAATCTGGGACGCCAACACCGCAGCGCCGCTGCGCGTTCTGCGCGGTCACACCGACACCGTGACGTGGGCGCAGTTCAGCCGGGACGGCCAGCGCCTGCTGACCACCGGTGCCGACGACACCATCCGAATCTGGGACAGCGCCGCCGGCACCTGCCTGAAAACCCTGCGCGGGCACAGCGGCGGGATGATCTGGGCCGCCATTGGCGGCACCGACGTTGCCGTCACCGCCGACCGTCGATTGGTCTACGTGTGGGACGCCAACACGGGCGAGCTTCGGCACCGACTCGTCGGCGATCTCATCAATTCGGTCGCTCTCAGCGGCGATGGGCGCCGACTCGTTGTCGGCGTCCACGACATTCAAGAGGCTTACGTTTACGACACCGCCACGGGTGAGCGGCTACCGGACATCGGGGTGTGTGAGGTCGACGCCGCGTGGCTGAACACTGACGGGCGCGTTGCCGTCACCCGCGACGGCCCGTTTAGCACCGAACGGGACGCAGTACGGCTCTGGGACACCGATACCGGACAGGCCCTCTGTGTGCTGCGCGGCCATACCGATCGAGTTACGTCAGCGGTTGTCAGCAGCGACCGCCGCCACGTGCTCACCGTAAGCCTGGATGAGACCGCGCGGATCTGGGACATCACGACCGGCCACTGCCTCTATACCTTCGCCGGTCCCACCGGCAGGATCGGGTCGATCGCATTGAGCGACGACGGGTTGACGGCGTTGATCGCCGACAGCGTTTGGAATATCAACTGGAAGTATGAATTCGACGAACCACCGTCGCCGTAATGAGATACAAACCAGGCCCGGGACCGCGAGCTGTTAGTTTCGGGCAGCACTCTATCGGGTTTGCTGCAGCACGACCGGCTTTCGCGAGTCCGCGCGTAGCTGTTCATCAAGCCGAAACCAGACGCGGATGGCCGACGCCAGCTGAAGAACAAGCTCTCTATGCGAGCCGCCTGCCCGCCACGAATCTGACGGATAGCAATACAGCCTCCAGACAATAAGAGGCGGGTTCGGGAGGACACTCGAGGGCGTCTCGCTTTATCCAGCGCTGCCGGCTCTTACCTCGCACACCGGCCATT
>JAFAWC010000040.1 GCA_019242135.1 Mycobacteriaceae bacterium
GGGGCCTCAGTACGGGGGCTTGCTCACCGAACGTGCGGTGGTTGCGAGTTTTCGTCGCGGATTTCGCAGTGGGCGCACGCTCGGCGTGGCTCATCGCTGCTTTTGGAAGAACTCCTCCAGCGGTGCCGCGCACTCCTCGGCGAGAACCCCGCCGCGCACCTGCGGGCGGTGCGTGAGCCGGCGGTCCCGGACCACATCCCACAGTGAGCCGGCCGCGCCGGTCTTCGGCTCCCACGCCCCGAACACCAGGCGGGCCACCCGCGCCATCACCAATGCTCCCGCGCACATCGTGCAGGGCTCCACGGTGACTGCAAGCGTCGTGCCGTCCAGCCGCCATCCGTCACCCAACACCCGCGCCGCGGCCCGCAACACCAGGATCTCGGCATGGGCGGTCGGGTCGCCCAGCGCCTCGCGCGAGTTGACCGCCCGGGCCAGCTCGACGCCGTCGGGCCCGAACAACGCCGCGCCGACCGGAACATCCCTCGGCCCGGCGGTGGCGGCGGCCTCCAGTGCCGCCCGGATCAACCGTTCGTCTGGTTCGGCCGGTCGCATCAGCGATTGAGACGCTCGAGCACCGCCGAGAACTGCTCCGGGAACCCCATCCGTGCGGCGATCATGCCGAGCTGCTCATCGGCGTAGAGATCCGTGTCGGAGAGGATCACCCCGAGCACCCCTTCGGGAAGCCCGATGTCCGACAGCACTCCCAGATCGCCCTCCTCGAACGGGGTCTCCGGATCGAGCTCCTCGTAGTCGATGTCCGCGTCGAGCTTTTCCAGCGCTTCGGCGGCGATCTCGTAGTCGAGCGCGGCGGTGGCGTCCGACAAGAACAGACGCGTCCCCGACGGTGCCGGGCGCACAATGATAAAGAACTCGTCGTCGATATCCAGCAAACCGAATACAGCTCCCGCGCTGCGTAATTCGCGTAATTCGGTTTCGGCCACATTGAGGCTGGTCAACGCCTTCGCGCGCATCGGCGAGCAACGCCAATCGCCGTTCTCCCGGACCACGGCCACCGCGAAGCCCTCCGGAATCTCTGGAGCCTGCTCCTTCGTCGGTCCACGCTGTGGTCCCATGGGCGCTTACGGTAGTCGCCGACCAGGCGCCTTGACCACTATCTGACAACCGAGGCTCGCGGTGAATATGCCAACCTGGAAGCGTGGATAAGGCGCCCGTGTGCGTGCTCGGCCTGGGACTGATCGGCGGATCGGTCATGCGCGCCGCGGCGAGGGCTGGACGCCAGGTCTTCGGGTACAACCGGTCCATCGACGGGGTGCAGGCGGCCCGTTTCGACGGCTTCGACGTCACGCATCAACTCGACGAGGCGCTAAATGTCGCCGCCGACCGCAACGCGTTGATCGTGCTCGCCGTCCCTGCCCCCGCGCTTCCGATCCTGCTGCCCCACGTCCGCGACATGGCACCCGACACTCCGCTCACCGACATCACCAGCGTCAAGAGCGCTGTGCTTCAGGAGGTCAGGAAGGTCGGGTTGGAGGACCATTTCGTCGGGGGTCACCCGATGGCCGGCACCACCCAGTCCGGCTGGTCGGCCGGTAGCGCCAGCCTGTTCGTCGATGCGCCGTGGGTGGTTGCCGTCGATGACCATGTCGACCCGCATTGCTTCACCACGGTCGCCGAGCTGGCGCTCGACTGCGGTGCGGTGGTGGTGCCCGCCCGGTCCGACGAGCACGACGCGGCCGCCGCCGCGATCTCGCACCTGCCGCACCTCGTCGCCGAAGCCGTCGCGGCGACCGCCGGCGAAGTGCCGCTCGCGTTCGCGCTGGCCGCCGGTTCCTTCCGAGACGTCACCCGCGTCGCCGCCACCACGCCCGAGCTGGTGCGCGCGATGTGCGAGGCGAATGCCGATCAGGTGTTGCCGATGCTTGACCGCACGATCCAGCTGCTGACCAACGCGTGGACCGCGCTCACGCAGAACGGATCGCTTTCCGAACTGGTCGATGCGGGTAACGCGGCCCGAACCCGCTACGACGGGTTCTCGCGCTACGAGATCGCCGGCATCGTCGTCGGCGACGAGAACTGGCGCCAGCAGCTCGCTGCGGCCGGCAGAGCCGGCGGCGTGATCAGATCCGTTCCGCCAGTCCGGGATAGTCGAGAATGAATCCGTTCTCATCGACGGTGACGGTGGCCTCGGCAACCGGCGAGTACACCTTGATCCCATCCGAGCCACTGGCGTAGGTGATCGACGCCGGGTTCACCGCGAATTCGGGCAGCGTGACATAGACCACGGGCACCGTGACGGAATCGGCGCGGCTGTAGATGCCGGTCCGTCGAATGGGCAGCGCATTGAAGAACGGGCTGAACACCACGTCGACATCCAGCGCCCCATCGAAGGCACCGCGCCACTGCCCCTGGTGACCGGTGATCGACCACATGTTTTCCTCATCACGCGCAATGGAAAGCTGCCGATCACGTTCAGTCAGCGCCACGCTCAACGACAGACGCTTCGTCGCGCCCGCCTCGTCGGTGACGAGATCGTAGGACGCGCTGAACGCGGGGTGGGACTCGGTCGAACCGGCGACGATTCGCCCGTAGGCCTTGATCCGCTTGCCGGACAGGTGAACTCGCACCGATTCCATCTGCCGGAGATCGTGGGCACGCCACGTCAAGATCGCCGGCCATTCGCTCGGTGTCGTTTCAGACGCACTCACCCGTCTACCGTAAGCGACGGGTCGCGTCGCTCGCTGGCGGTCCCCCGAGATAGCGCGGCGACGTCATCGACCAACGGCTCGGGCATGCGTGCTCTGAGCCGGCCGGTGCCCGGCACCGACGACCACACCGCCACGGCCAGCAGCGCATCGAGCAGCAACGCAAGCGCGGTGACCATCAGCGCACCGACCAACGCGATGTAGAACTGCCGCACCTTGATGCCGTCGATCAGGTAGCGCCCCAGCCCGCCCAAGCTCGCGTAGGCGGCGATCGTGGCGGTCGCGACGACTTGCAGTGTGGCAGTGCGCAGGCCACCGAGGATCAACGGGAGCGCATTCGGCAATTCGACGCGCAACAGGACGCGGGTCTCGGTCATGCCCATGGCGCGCGCCGCGTCCACCACGACCGGATCCACATTCCTGATGCCGGCGTAGGTGCCGGCCAGCAGCGGCGGAATGCCGAGCAGCATCAGCGCCACCGTCGGCGGCACCAGGCCAAGGCCCCACAGCAGCACGCCGAGAAGCAGCACGCCGAGCGTGGGCAGCGCGCGCAACGCGTTGACACCGGAGACCACGATGAAGGTGCCTCGCCCGGTGTGCCCAACCACCATGCCGATCGGGATCGCAATCAGCGCGGAAACGGCGACCGCGAGGACCGTGTATTGCAGATGCTCGCCGATGCGCACAACAAGGCCGGCTTTGCCGCCCCAGTGGGCGGCGGTGAAGATGTAGGACAGGGCTTGCTGGAGGAAGTTCATCGCGCGGCTCGCAGCCACCGTTTTTTGGTCTTCGCGCGAGCGCTCATCCACGGCGTCGCGAGTCGGCCTGCCGCCATGATCACCGTGTCGACAACGACCGCGAGCACGAAAATCGCGACGATACCGGCGACGATCTGAGTGCTCTTGTCGGCCTGATACCCCTCGGTGAACCACGTGCCGAGGCCGCCAATACCGATCACCGACCCGACGGCGACCATCGAGATGTTGGTTACCGCGATCACCCGCAGGCTGGCGACGAGAACCGGAATGGACAACGGCAGATCGACTTTCAGCATCCGGGTCAGCGGCCGGTACCCCACCGCGGTCGCTGCGTCACGGACCTGCCCCGGTACCGCGTCCAACGCCTCGGGAACCGCGCGCACCAGCAGCGCCGTCGTGTAGAGAGTCAGCGCCACGATCACGTTGGCCTCATCGAGGATCCGGGTCGGGATGATCAGCGGCAGAACCACGAAGAGCGCCAGCGACGGAATCGTGAAGATGATGCTCGCGGTCACCGTGGTCAACCGTCGCAGAATCCTGGTGCGCTGCACGAACGCGCCCAGCGGCACCGCGATCAGCAGACCCAGCAACACCGGGATCAGCGCCAGCCGCACATGGATGATCGTCAGCGCCCAGGCGTCGTCGAGATGGGTGAAGAGATACCGCATGCGCTATCTGCTCTTCTGGTGGCTGATTTTCTGGTGGTCAATCGCCTCGAGGACATCCTGGACCCGCACGCCGCCGATCACCTTGCCGTCCGCGTCGACGGCGACCCCGACACCCGACGGCGACGACAGCGCGGCATCCAACGCCTGCCGCAGAGTGCCGTTGGCCGGCAGCAGCGATCCACCGGCGACGAGCCCGTCGGCGTTACGCCACCCGAGCGGCGACCCGTCGGGCCGAGTCGCAAGCTCCCACTCCCCGACACGGCTGATGTCGTGCAACGGCAGGCCCGACGCCTGCAAGAACTGCAGTCCGCGGTAACCGCGGTCGGCGCCGATGAAGCCGGCGACGAAGTCGTTGGCCGGATTCGCCAGCAGTCGCGCGGGTTCGTCGTACTGCTGCAGCACGCCCCCCGGCCCGAACACCGCCACCTTGTCACCGAGCTTCACGGCCTCATCAATGTCATGGGTGACGAACACGATTGTCTTGTGCAATTCGTCCTGCAGCCGCAGCATCTCGGCCTGCAGCTCTTCCCGAACGACCGGATCGACGGCCGAGAACGGCTCGTCCATCAGCAGGATCGGCGGATCGGCGGCCAACGCGCGAGCCACCCCGACGCGCTGCTGCTGGCCGCCCGACAGTTGCGCCGGGTACCGGTTGGCCAGTTTCTGGTCGAGGCCCACCCGCTCCATCACACCGAGCGCGGCGCGCCGGGCGGCGCGGCGGGACTGGCCGCGCAGCACGGGCACCGTCGCGACGTTGTCGATCACCCGCTGATGCGGCATCAGCCCGGCGTTCTGAATGACGTAGCCCATGGAAAGCCGCAGCTTGACGGCATCGACCTTGGTGACGTCGGCACCGTTGACGGTCAGCGTTCCCGAGGTCGGCTCGATCATCCGGTTGATCATCCGCATCGACGTGGTCTTGCCGCACCCGGACGGGCCGACGAAGACCGCCAGGTTGGCTGCCGGCACCTCGAGCGTGAGGTCATCGACCGCGACGGTGCCGTCGGGGTATGTCTTGGTGACGCTGTCGAAGCTGATCATTTTCCGATGGGCTTGTCGAAACCGTTGCGCTGTATCCACTTTCGGGCGGCTTGGTCGGGGTCAATGCCTGCGTTGCCCGATGCGGCGGTGTTCAGTTCGATCAAATCCTCGGTGGTCAGCCTGGCAGAGACGGCGTCAAGCACCGTCTTCAGCTGGTCGGACATCTTCTGCGAGCTGACCAGCGGCACAACGTTAGCGGCCAAGAAGTTGTTCTTCGGGTCTTCGAGCACGACAAGACTGTTCTGCGGGATGGCCGGCGAAGTGCTGAAGATGTCTGCCGCCGTGACCTTGCCGTCGACCAGCGCGCGTACGGTTGCCGGACCGCCGCCGTCGTTGATCGCCACGAAGTTGGCAGGGCTGATGTCGAGTCCGTAGTTCTTCTTCAGCCCGGGCAGGCCCTCTGTACGGTTCAGGAATTCCGACGGTCCGCCGAATTTGACGTCGGCCGAATGGGCCGCCAGGTCGCCGATGGTCTTCAGATTCCACTTGGCGGCGGTGTCGCGGGTCACGGCGACGGTGTCGGTGTCGGCCGCCGGCGACGGGGTCAGAATCGAGAGGTCTCCGGGCAGCACACGTAGCAGCGCGAGCACGACGGCGTCCGGGCCGGTCGCGGTGGTCTTGGGATCGAAGAACTGGAGCAAGTTGCCGGTGTAATCGGGGATCAGATCGATCGAATGATCCTTCACCGCCGGAATGTAGGTTTCGCGGCTGCCGATGCCGAACTGGCGTCGGATTTTGAAGTCGTTGGCCTCCAAGGCTTGCGCGTAGATCTCGGCGATGATCTTCGACTCCGGAAAGTCGGCGGATCCGACGGTGATCGACTTGAGGTCACCCGATGCCGGGCCGCCGCCAAGCGGATTAGAACTCCCGCACCCCACCAGACCGGCCGTCAGCAGGACCGCGACGACGCCGAACGTCGCCGGCCAGCGTCTGGTCATCCGCATTCCTCTCGGCTGAGCCCTTTGCTCTTCGCGCAAGCTCTCATCGCGGCTTGACCGACCCTAACGCGTTGATTGTTTAAATCTGGCAGCCGACAGGCAAAGATAAAGACATGACCAGCGATCCGCAGGTACCGCACGAGGAACCGGACTCGCCGCCCGTGAAGGCGCCGCCACCCGCAGCGCCGATCCCGTTCACCCGCACGGCGGCCGCCTGGTGGGCTATCGCCGCGGGGTCACTGACGCTCATCGTGCTGTTGATCTTCATCGCGCAGAACCTCGACACGACCCCTATTCACTTCCTGGGCTGGCGCTGGAACGCGCCCGTGGGCATCGCGTTCCTGGTGGCCGCGATCTCGGGCGCGTTGATCGCGGTGATGACGGGTGCTGCCCGGATGGTGCAGCTGCGTCGGGTGGCTCGAAAGCACCATCGGCCCAACCCGCCGTAAACACTGCGGCAGACCCAACCGTATCCGGACCGGCTGGTGGGACCGTGGGTCAGCGCGCATTCCTGGGCAACAGGTCCCAGACATGCTCGGTGGTGTTGACTTCCGCCACGGTGAATTCGCCTCGCCGGGAGTAGCGCAGGCGGGTGATCGAGGCATAGTCGATCGGGAACACCAGCAGTCGTTCGGTGCCGAGGATGTGGTGCAGGATCACGTTGATCACGCCGCCGTGACTGACCAGCGCCACCGTGTCGTGGTGATCGCCGACGGCCACCACGTCGGCAAGCGCGGCCACGACCCGTTTCACGAACGCGTCTTCATCGACCCCGCTCGGCAGGTGACCGGCGGCCAACCGGTCCCACTCCTCGGGGAATTCGACGCGAATCTGCTCGATCGGCACATAGTGCGCGAGATCGCGGTCGTACTCGGCGAGGCGGTCGTCGGTTTCCACGGGGAGGCCCAGAGCATCGGATATGGGTGCCGCGGTCTGCTGCGCCCGGCGCTGCGGGCTGCTGAGCACCCGCGCGATCGGATCGCGATCGACGACGTGCAGCAGGCGGTTGGCCTGCTCGAAGCCCACGTCGGACAGCTCAGGATCGGCGCCTTCACCGGGTCGGCTGCGCAGCGGCAGCGCGTGCCGGATCAGCAGCAATTGCACGCGTGCCACGATAGAGGGCGTGCCTGGATACGCCGACGACCTGTTCAACCTCACCGACCGGGTCGTGCTGGTCACCGGGGGCAGCCGCGGCCTCGGGCGGGAGATCGCGTTCGGGGCTGCCCGATGCGGCGCCGACGTCGTGATCGCCAGCCGGAACCAGGCCAGCTGTGAGGCCACCGCCGCTGAGATCACACGGGAGACGGGGCGCAGCGCGATGCCATATCAGGTGCACGTCGGTCGGTGGGATCAGCTGGACGGACTGGTGGGTGCCGTGTATTCGCGGTTCGGCAAGGTGGACACGCTGATCAACAACGCGGGGATGTCGCCGCTCTACGAGTCGTTGACGAGTGTCTCGGAGAAACTGTTCGATGCGGTGACGAACCTGAACTTCAAAGGGCCGTTCCGGCTTTCGGCGTTAGTCGGCGAGCGGATGGTGGCCGACGGCGGGGGTTCGATCATCAACGTCAGCTCCAGCGGATCGCTGCGACCGGGACCCGACATGCTGCCCTATGCGGCCGCCAAGGCCGGCCTCAATGCGATGACAGAAGGTTTCGCGAAGGCGTTCGGGCCGACGGTGCGGGTCAACACGTTGATGGCGGGGCCCTTCTTGACCGACATCAGCAAGGCCTGGAATCTGGACGAGGCGGTGGGCAACCCGTTCGGTCATCTGGCGTTGCAGAGGGCGGGCCAGCCGTCCGAAATCGTGGGCGCTGCCTTGTTTTTAGCGTCGGACGCGTCGAGCTTCACGACCGGCACGATCGTGCGGGTCGATGGGGGTCTTCCCTAGGCGCGCGATTAGGGCGTGACGATGTTGAAACTCGGGTCGGGGGCGTCCAGAACGCCGAGCAGCGTGGGCAGGGCATCAGCGTCGCCGGTGATCGAGATACCCGGAGACGTGCGGTCACCGGCGGCGAACATCAGTAGCCGCAGCTTGCTGTCGAGGCGCACGGTGGCGTTGGCGGTCTTCTCGTCGGCCGGCCGCTTGCGGTAGACCAGTACGCCGTTGCGCAGTGCCAACCGGTAATTCGTGTCGACGTCGGAAAACGTAATGTCGATCGCAAGATTCAGGTCCCAGGCTCGGGGTCCGTCGATGCTGATCGCCAGCGTGTCGAACATCTGCTCGGGCGTCAGCTGAGACAGCAGCGTGGGGGATGCGGCCGATGTCGCGGTGCCGAAGTTCCCGTCGCGCAGTTCGGTGGCTCCGGACAGAAAGAAGTTGCGCCAGGTGGCGTTCTCGGCGCCGTACGCGAGCTGCTCGAGCGTGTCCGCATACAGCTCGCGCACCTTGGGTTGTTCGGCGTCGGTAAAGGTTGCGTGATCAAGAAGCGTTGCTGCCCAACGGAAATCGCCTTCGTCGAAGGCGCGCTGTGCGAGTTCGACGACGCGGTCGATGCCACCGAGAGCCTCGACATATCTCGTCGCCAATGCGTCAGGCGGGTGGGACCACAGCCGCGCCGGGTTCCCGTCGAACCAGCCCATGTAGCGCTGGTAGATCGCCTTCACGTTGTGGCTGACCGAGCCGTAGTAGCCGTGGGTGTGCCACGCCTTCTGCAGTGCCGGCGGCAATTGGAACTGCTCGGCGATCTCGGGGCCGGTGTAGCCCTTGTTCAGCAGCCGCAATGTTTGGTCATGCAGGTAGGCGTAGAGATCGCGCTGAGTGGAAAGGAACTCCCGGACCCGCTCGTTGCCCCACGTCGGCCAGTGGTGCGACGCGAATGCGACGTCGACGCCGTCGGTGAAGCGGTCGATCGCTTCGGTGAGATAACCGGACCACACATGCGGATCGCGCACCAGCGCGCCGCGCAGCGTCAACAGGTTGTGCAAGTTGTGAGTCGCATTCTCGGCCATGCACAGTGCGCGATAGCGCGGAAAGTAAAAGTGCATCTCAGCGGGTGCCTCGGTGCCGGGTGCCATCTGGAATTCGATCTCGACGCCGTCGATGGTGTGTTTCTCGCCGGTGGTGGTGATGATCACGGTGGGGTTGATGACGCCGACCTGGCCGGTCGAGGTGGCCTGACCCAACCCGCAACCGACCTGCCCCTGTGGCCCGCGCGCGAGTAACGTGCCGTACATGTAGGTAGCGCGCCGGGTCATGGCGGTACCGGCATAGACGTTCTCCTGTACCGCATGTTCGATAAAACCTTCTGGCGCAAGCACACTGACCTTGCCTGCGTCGACGTCGGCCTGGCTGGCGACGCCGTGCACGCCGCCGAAATGGTCGACATGGCTGTGGGTGTAGATCACCGCCACGACCGGTCGGTCACCCCCGCGGTGTTCGCGGTACATCTGCAGCGCGGCGGCAGCGACCTCGGTCGAGATCAGTGGGTCGATCACGATGATGCCGTGGTCGGTCTCCACGAAAGTGACATTGGAGATGTCGAAGCCGCGGACCTGGTAGATGCCCTCGACGACCTCGTAGAGACCCTGCTTGGCGGCGAGCATCGATTGGCGCCACAGGCTGGGATGCACCGAGGCCGGCGCGTCACCGGTCAGGAAGGAGTAGGCGTCGTTGTCCCACACCACCCGACCGTCGGCGGATTTGATCACGCACGGCTGCAGGGTGGCGATCAGGCCGCGGTCGGCGTCGTTGAAATCGGCGGTGTCGTCGAGCGGAAGCGATCCCAGGTGCTCCTTGTGCGCACGCTCGATCGCGGGGGTGGGCGGCTTCTGCGTCATGTGACCGACAGTGCCACCCGGGCGCGCCGTGTACATCCAATTCGGCTGATTCGCAGGGAGTTAGCATTCAACCGTGGCGTTCGTGGAGGTCATCGAAGCGTCGCCGTGCTCGGCGGCATCGTGCTGATTCGTACCTTCCTCAGCTTCTCTCTGCAGGTGGAGATGACGGGCGCGTGGCCATGGCAGACGAAGGCCGCCCCTGCAGCCGGTGCAGCGTCACCTCGCTGAGCGCCCCGTTCCGCACAATCGCCGTCATGTATGTGCAATACGGCTGGCGGCGACGGTCGGTCGGCGACCCGGGATTCAGCAGCCGCAATCCTGTCGACGACGTGGTGTCCCAAGGGATGTGGCTGTGCCCGAACACCAGAACATCTGTGTCGGGGTAGCGCCGGGCCATCCTCTCGTCGCGGCCCGCCGCGCCGCCCGTTTCATGTACCACCGTGAAGCGCACCCCCTCCAGGGTGACCTCCGCCGTCTCAGGCAACCGGGCCCGCAATTCCGGCCCGTCATTGTTGCCCCAGCAGCCGATCAGGCGCGCAACCCGTTTCTGCAGCGCGTCGAGCACCGCAACGTCCACCCAGTCGCCCGCGTGCAACACCACGTCGGCATGCTCGGCCTCGTCCCAGACCATGCGGGGCAGGTCGCGGGCTCGCTTGGGGACGTGTGTGTCGGAGATCAGGAGGAGCTTCACTCTAAAAGTTGCTGTCGCTTAACGGTTTTGCTCATTCGTGGGTGATCGGCTCGATGCCGAGGTGCTCGTAGGTGACGAGCGGAAAATACGGCGCCCCTCGCTCGGCGAAGATCCGTGCCGCCAGGTCACCACGGTCGACCATGGTCACGATGCCGGTGACCACGGCGCCTGCCTCGATCGAGCGGTCGTAGGCCTTGCAGACGGAGCCGCCAGTGCTCACGACGTCCTCGACCAGCAGCACCCGTGTCCCCGGGTGATCGCGGAGCCGGAAGCCCTCGATGAACTGCTCGAGGCCGCGCGACTTGGGTTCCTTGCGGACCGAGAACCAGGCCTTGCCCGTCACCATCGCGACGCCGTGCGCGAGTGCGTCGGCGCCCATGGTCAGGCCCCCGACCGCGTCGAACTCGATCTGGTGCTCGGTGGTCAGCTCGACGATGGCCCGGCAAACGACGGTGAGCCGCTCGCCGGTGTCCACGGCGTGCTTGCCGTCGATGTAATGGTGGCTGGTCTGCCCGCTGGCGAGTTTGAACGGCACGTCGCGGTATTCGTGGCCGCGCTTGATGACGTCGAATGCGGCCTGCCAGGAGGTCACCGGAGCAATGGTACGGGGGCCGCCGGTACCGCAGCCGGGTATCTGGATCGTCTGAGTCCGCGTTGGGCCGCTCGGGCATAGGATCTGCGTTATCCCACGAAGTTGGCCGCGAGCATCGCGGGTTGTCCACATCCGACGTCTTAAGCAAGCAGGACGCAACGATGCAGATCCCAAACGACAGTGTTCAGGGCGGCACGCGTGCCGACGTGGGTTTCGCCTTAGCCGGCGGTGCCCCGGAACGGGTGGGCTGGTTCCGCTTATACTTCGATAACCAGCGATGGGAGTGGTCGCCACAGGTCGAGCGGATGCACGGCTACCCGCCGGGCA
>JAFAWC010000104.1 GCA_019242135.1 Mycobacteriaceae bacterium
TTGGTGGGCTCGTCGACGCCCTCGTTGGCCGCGATCACGAACAGCGCGCAGTCGGCGGCCCGCAGACCGGCGCGCAGCTCGCCGACGAAATCGGCGTAGCCGGGTGTGTCAATCAGGTTGACCTTGATGCCGTCATGCAGCAGCGGCGCCACCGCGAGCCCGACCGAGCGCTGCTGCCTGATCTCGGCGTCGTCGAAGTCACAGATGGTCGAGCCCTCCACCACCGACCCCGGTCGGACAAGCACGCCCGCGGCGACGAGCAGCGCCTCGACGAGTGTGGTCTTGCCGGCACCCGACGGCCCCACCAGGACCACGTTGCGGATGCCCGCCGGGGTGTCCGCGACCGGCGCGGGACCACCCCCTCGACTTGTGCTCGATTTGTCTGCCACGACATTCCTCCACGGGTCGCCTTCGGGCCGGTGTTATCTGCTCTTCGTGCAAGCCCTCATCGCTGCCATCTGCTCTTTTCGCCGGACGTCGTTACCCACAATTCCCCGAACATTCACTGAGCACAAGGAGTAGGGCCGACATCAGCCATGATGAGCAGATGGCACAGCGGGATCGCGACGAGTCCGGCGCCGCGCGCAACGCGCGACCACGTGACCCACTGGGCCGCCCGCTTCCGAGGGGCAGTGAAGGTACGCCGCGAATACCGGACGATCTTGAGCTGACTCCGGCCGAAACCCTCAGCTATGCACAGGATTTGCTTGACCACGGGCTGGCGTTCAACGCTCACGAGGTGCTGGAGGCAGCTTGGAAGAACCGCCCCGGCGACGAGCGGACGCTATGGCAAGGTCTGGCGCAACTTGCTGTCGGCATCACCCACGTCCAGCGGGGCAACATCAAGGGCGCCCGCGCGCTGCTGGAGCGCGCCGCCGCCAAACTTGCGGCGGCCGGACGACCCGCGCCACACAGGATCGACGCCGACGGGCTGGTCGGGTACGCGGCCGAGCTGACCGCGGAGCTGGGCCGAGGGCATCAGGTGGAGGCGCGGCGCCTGACGCCGCGCCTGATGCTCAGCGAGGCGGATCGCCGCTCCAGCTGAAGCTGTTCACGTACTTCGCCATGTCGAGCGCGAGTTCCAGGTTGGCGCCCGACGGCTGGCCGGTGCCGTAGTCGGGGCTGAACCGGTGATAGGGACCGATCGCGGATGCGACCAACGCGAGACCGTTCTTCACCGCGACCATCATCACCACCCGCAGCCGGACGAATTTGTCATCCGCGTTCTGCGGGTACACGTCGGCGACCTCGCCGTATCCGAGTTGGTAGCCGACCATCGCGTTGGGTATCTCGTAGTCTTTCACGGCGTCGGGATAGGTAGCGGTCATCAGCGACTGCGCGATTTGCGGCGACGTGCGGCCCTCGGCGGGTGCGCTGAACAGCTGCAGCGTGCCCCTGTCGCCGGCGATGTAGTCGGCCACCACACCGTTGGACTTCATCGTGACGTCGTAGGCAGTGCCCTCGCCCGGGTAGGCGACCGAGAAATCGCCACTCGGCGAGGTGAACCGGGGCAACCTCTGCACCGGTGTGCCCAACGGTGGCTGACCGCAGTTGGGCGGGCAGATGTATCGCGGCGTGGGTGGGGTGAGCAGTGCGAACACCGCGACGGCCGCAAGGATGAGCGTGCCGGCGCCGGTGGCTAGGCGCAGCAGCAGCCGACGATGTGAGGTTTCTGGTTTGCTCTCGTGGGTGTGGCGCCGCGCTGCTCGCGATGGGCGGGACGACGCGCGGGTGGCGACCCCGCAGGCCGGGCAAAACGCCATCTCGGGCACCACGTGGCCGCAATTCGCGCACAACAACGTCTGTTGGGTGGCCGGTTCTTGGGTGGCCGGATCGTGCGCCTCCCGCAGCAGCGCGACATGCAGCACGATGCGCAAGCCGACGATCATGACCAACGCGACGGTCAGGTAGATGGCCAGCTGCCACGCCTGGGGTAGCGCCGAGACGTCGGTCAGCCCCAGAACCGCATACGCGGCCAGCACCAGGGCGAACGCCGGCAGCGGGCCAGCGATCCATTGGCCACCGTGCGGGTGCGCAGGGTCAGGGCGGGTGAACCATAAGGCAGCACCGACCATGCCGCCCGCCGCGGCCGCGGTCAGCGCCACGCCAACCCCGCGAATGCCCGCTTCGACGACGAGCCCGGCGATGGGCCGGTCGCTCGCGACCAGACCGGTGGAGAATTGCGGGGCCAGCCGGGCCAGTGTCGCGGCGGCGGTGAAGCTCATCGCCGCGACCACTCCAATGACGAATCCGTCCAGTGATTCGCGGTGTCCCGGTCCTACCAGTCGTTTCGCAAGCACCACGGGCACGACCATCATCAGCGCGCCGCCCACCGAGATCGCGACGGACTCCCACCCCGGCTGGATGAGTTCCGTGCCGGTCGCCCAGGTGACGGCGGTGACCAGCCACGCCCATCCGACGCCAAGGCAGGCGGACAGCAGCGCGACCGGCAGCGCGGCGCGCACCGGCAGGTCCCGATGGGCGTCGGTCTCGCGGAGGTAGAGGTAGAACAGCAGCGGCAAGCCGAGCGCGCTGACCGCGACGAGCGGTGCCTGCCAGCGCAGCACGGCGAACGTCACGAGCGCGCTCAGCAGGATGATGAGGGCCAGCCGAAACGGTGCCCGATGGTGCAGGTGCGGAAACAGCGAGCTGGCCGGTGACGGCCGCAGCACGTGTTCGCCCGGTGCCGCGCTGTAGGCGCGCAGCCGCAGCCAGGCTGGACCATCACCGCGTTGTGCGGTGAGGCGCGAACCGCACAATCCACAGAACGCGCCCGCTGGAACCTCCGTTTCACACACCGGACACACGACGCTGCTCATAAGACGCCCCGTTGAATGGCGAGCACGTCGCCCACGAGGTTGTCGACGTTCGGCGGCCCCAGACCGGTCAACAGGTCGTATCCGGGAGTCGCGACGTCGACTGCGTTGGCACCGAGGCTCACGTCGCGGAACGCAGGCCGCGCGGCACCTGCGGCGATCCGGTAGAGCAGCGGGTTAAACGCGCCCAGCGGTCGGCCGCCGTGGGCGAGAAGATACTGGTTCATCACCGCGGCGAGCCCGGCCCAGATCGGTGCAGCCTGCGAGGTGCCGCCGCCGAGCAATACTTTCTGGGCGAACACGATCCGTGCCCCGGTGAGCGGATCCGCGGCTGCGGCGACGTCGGGTGAGAGCCGATGCGATGTGTCGCGGGGCGACGACACGCTGCGTTGCCAGGCGGGCCGGTCGAACAGCGCCGAGACCCCGCCGCTGGTGCCGATGCTCAGCGGCGGGTTGAACCAGGCCTGTTCGGCGAGCCAGGTGCCTTTTCCGTCGAGAGACAGTGCGGTGCCCCCCACGGCAGTCACCTCGGGCAGCGACGAGATCGCGTCCAGCCCGACATCGGACGGTCCCGGCGGTGACGACCAGTCGTCGCCGCCTTTGCACTGCAGGCCGGCGTTGTCACCTGTCGCGGCGAAGATCGCCGTTCCGTGCGACTGCGCTTTCGCCAGCGCCGAGCGCACCGGAGCGAGATCGGCTGCGGTCAAAAGCTTGTCGCAGGCCCATCCGATCGACAGGCTCCACACCGCCGCGGGGAACTGGCGGTCGGCCTCCTCAAACATCCGGGCGATCTTCTCGAAGTTGCCGTCGCCTTCGAGCGTCGGCACCGCGTTGACGACGACGAGCCGGGCGTCGGGGGCGATGGCGTGGGCAACCTCGAGGTCCATCACCGTCTCGCCGGTGGGTTGACCCGGCTGGCCGCCGATCACGGTCGGGGTGAACCGCGGCAGCTGCGACAGGTCGGCGAAGGAGTCGAGGTCGTCCTGGTCGAAGCCGTCGAACTCGAAGAAGACGATCGTGCTTCCCTTGCCGGTGTATCCGGTCGACGCGAGCCGGCCGGCGTTGTACGCGGTCAGAAGTTCGGCGGGGGTCAGGCCGTCTCGCCGCGGCGCCACCGGCGGGTGCGCCATGTGGTGCGGCGTGTAGCCCAGTACGCGCCCGAAACCGCTGACCTCATTGTGCAGGAACGGCGGAACCGACGGCTGCTGCGGCGAGGCGTAGAACACCTGGCCGCGACGCCCCCGGTAGTCGTGCACCGGCACCCGCAGCGAATCAGCCACGTCGGCCGGGGCGCCCGCCAGGACCGCCCAGGTGTCGCCGGGACGCCAACGCACCGACAGCGCATTTCCGTTCGCCCACGCGATCAACGCCTCGGGCCGGCGGGCGTTGTGCAGCTCGACGGTCAGCTGAACCTCGTTGGCGTGCGCGGGCCCGAGATCTGTTGAGCTCGCCAGCAGCAACGCCAACGGCCCTGGGATGTCCGGGGCTCGGGCAGCGGGGCGGGACAGGTCGGACGCCGCGACTGCCAACAGGGCGACGGCGGCCAGCGCCAGCAAGAGACGGCGGCGGGACAGCGTGCACGGCGTGCACCGCGGGAGCCGCGGGAACCGCGTGCACCACGTGAACCTTAGAGACCCTCGGCGCTTCGCGATCGCTCCTGTGACTACATGTGTGTTTTCCGAACGCTACCCGAGGGTCGCCCTAGCCTGTGGAAGATGACCAAGTACCCCGAGTCGCCGCGGGAAGCCGCGCGACGCTTTACTCCCGAACTCACGGCGTTGGTGAACAACCCGCTTTACTCCGACGTGTGGACCGACGGGCGCCTCAGTCCCCGTGACCGCAGCATTGCCACCCTCGCGGCGCTCATCGCCCTCTACCGTCCTGATGAATTACCGGCCCACCTTAGGCGGGCAGTCGACAACGGGCTCACGCACGACGAAATCTCGGCGCTGATCACACATGTCGCGTTCTACGGCGGGTTCCCGGCCGCGATTTCGGCGTCGATGATCGCCGCCGAAACGCTGCTGGACGGCTAGGGGCAGATACGTAGACCGTCACGAAAGGCGCTTCGCGTCACCGCTTCCGGGGGCCGGCCGCTGCTTCTTATCTTCTGGTCCGTCGGTGGTCGGCACGCTGGCGGTTGATTCGGCCGATTGGGTTGGTTGATCGGTGCCGCGTGCTACGCCGACCGACGCGCCGGGCAGTTGCTGGTTGATCAATTCGACCTGACCACCCCGTTGGTCGCCCGCAGCAGCGGCGTTCGAGCGGGCCTGCGATGCATCTCCGGGGAACTGCTGACCGAGCAGTTCCTCCTGTGGGTTTCCGGCGCTCCCCGCCGTACGGTTCGACACTGGCTGTGTCGGTCGCGGCGCTGGTTGTCGCCGGACTCCGCGGTCACCGACTGATCCCTGGGAATAGGGGGTGACGGAGGGATGGGCCGAACCGACTGTTTCGATGGCTTTGTCTGTGTACACCCGGAATCCGAAGTTGGGTGAATAACCGTGGATTTCCCGGGTGTCCAGATCACGGATGAACTGCAGAATCTCGCGGCTGAACACCTGGCCGGGCACCAGGACAGGAAACCCCGGCGGATAAGGGGTGACGAACGTCGCGGACACCACGTCAGTTCCGCCGTCGACCTTTTCGTGGATCTGCTCGCCGGTGAGGTACTCGCAGTTGGTGTCGTCATAGGACAGGTAAAACGCGCGTCGGACGTCACCCTCGGGAGTCGGGGTGTCACCCGTGTCGTCGCGAAACGCCGGATGAAAGCTACTGAAGTCCGGCAGCGGCACCGCGCGTTGGGTCAGTCGGTACACCGCCTCTTCGAACCGGCCCAGTTCACCGATGCTCATCTCCGACACGGCTTGATCGAGTTCGCCGGCGATCTTGACTAGCACCTCGACCAGAAACGCCACCGAACTGCGGGTGGTGCCGATATTGGTCATGAACAACACCGTATTTCGCGACGTCTTGTTGATCTGCACGCCGTGGCGGTCCATTAACTGCTCGCGCTTGAACGTGTCTCCGTCGTACCCGGTTTTGCCGATACACAACGTGATCCGCGAGGGATCGAGCACGAATTCGTCTGCGTCCCAGACCTTGATCATGTTGCGCAGTCCCGACCGAAGCGGTTGCGCGATCGCCGATGGTCGGTATGGCTGTGGGATCAAATCGGCGGTGCCCAGGCAACGCATGTACTTGCTCAGCAGCGGGTGGTTGTCGACGGCGTCGCGCAACTGCATGGCGTTCTCGATCTGGCGCTGCACCAGCTCGACCCCTTCCAGCGCGACTTGACGACGACCCAGATCCAGAGAGGCCAGAATCTGGTAGTTCGGCGAGGTCGAAGTGTGCGCCATGTAGGCCTCATGGAAGGCCTCGGCCACCTTCTGCTCGAACTCCTGGTCAAAGACGTGGATCATGGAGCCCTGCCGCAGCGCCGTGAGCGTCTTGTGGGTCGACTGGGTGGCGTACACCCGAACCCGCGCCTTCACGGGATCGGGCAGCAGGCGACGATCGAGCAGGTCCTCGTCGCTCGGTGACTCGGTCGCCTCGGCGGTCAGATAGTTCTCGTACTCCTGTGCGTAGGTGCTGTCGGCGAGCTGCTCGCGCAGCGCCTCGGCGCCGGCCATCGCGGTGCGGCACCGGTACACCGGATGAAAACGCGCGAACGCGAACCACGCCTCATCCCACAGAAATACGAGGTCGGACTTGATCGCCAAGCACTCCTGCATAACGCGTTGCACGTCATAGACGATGCCGTCGAAGGTGCAGTTGGTCAGTGATATCAGCTTGACCCGATCCAGCTTCCCGGCGCGCTTGAGCGCCAACAGCTTCGACTTGATCTCACGCAGTGGAACCGCGCCGTACATCGAGTAGTCGTCGAGGGGATAGGCGTCAAGGTAGACGACGTGGGCGCCGGCCAGCATCATCCCGTAGTGGTGTGACTGATGGCAGTTGCGGTCGAGCAGCACAATGTCACCGGGCGCGACCAAAGCCTGGGTGACGATTTTGTTCGCGGTCGAGGTGCCGTTGGTGACGAAGAAGGTGTGGCGTGATCCGTACGTTTGGGCGGCGAGGTCCTGCGCTTCGCGCAGCGGTCCGGTGGGCTCCAGCAGTGAGTCCAGCCCACCGCAGGTGGCCGACGTCTCGGCCATGAAGACCTCCAGGCCGTAGAAGCCGACCATGTCTTTGATCCAGTGCGAGTTAACGATCGACTTGCCCTGCGAAATCGGCAACGCGTGAAACACGCCGGTCGGCCGGTGACTGTACTGTTTGAGCGCGCTGAAAAATGGGGTCCGATAGCGTGCGGCCACCCCCTGCAAGATGCTCAGGTGCAATTCGAGAACGCCCTCGCGCGCGTGAAAAACCCGCCGGAAGTGCTGTCCGAGCCGCCCGGCAATGTCTTCGACCTCGATCTCGGTCATCAAGTACAGGTCGAGCTCGGGGCGGAGTTTGGTCAGCGCGCAGGCCAGGATGTGAGCGCGCTCGTCGGGGGACAAGTGCTCGGCCAGGTCATCGGAGAGTTGGGTGTCAACGAACTCCTCGAGAGCCGACAGGTCGCAGGTAGACCGGTGCGAGAACCGCCGTCGGACGACCACCGCTTGCAGATTGACGTTGAGCCTGGCGGCGATGATGGCCTCGTCACCGCTGGATACCACCACGAGTTCGTAGATGAACTCGTCGTCGGGGCGCCGCCAACTGCGCACCTCGTTGCGCAGCGCCGCCTCCTGCGCTTCACTCATCTGCGCCACGACAAGCACTTCGAAATAGGGCTGCTCGTGCCGGGTGGCGGGTTGATGTTCCAGTTGCCGGGGATCGGCGGGAAACAGGTCCACCTCGTCGGCGCCCGCGCTGTCGATGTCACCGCTGCGGTAGGACTCAGTGGTGAGTGCACGGTTGATGCGCGCGACGGCGCGCGCGAATCTGTCGTAGTCGCCTGCATTGAACAGCCGCTGAACACGCGCGAACTGTGATGGGCCCGGATAAGCCCAGTAGAGTTCCAGCGGTCCGACCCGGCTCAGCAGGTCGCGACAGATCTCGACGTAGCGATCTCTTAACTCCGAGGTGGTCGTTGGTCGTGTGAGGCGGTCAGCCGCCTCGTCGAGGCGGCACCAGCCATCACTGCGAACCTGCCAGAGGCTGTTGTATGCGGCTTTCTCAGCCATCGTCGGACCCTCCTTCGATCGACTGGCGACGTGTCCCGCGGCGCGCAAGTCTCAATATCGCAGCGCGGCAATAGTGGCAGGTGAGCAGCAGGCGAACGTCAGGCGCTGATCCGGTAACGGTGCCGGATCTTGCAGGGTGACGAGACGTATGTGGATCTTCGGCGACCCGCTCGATTGTAGCGGCGCGTGAGTCAGCGCGTTGCGATCTGCGTGAGGTGCGCATTGATTCGTTTGAGCAGCTCACCATCGACCTCCATGAGCAGCATCACGGGGTCAAGCGACCGTGCCGCGCGCGTAGAACAACATCCCCGGCATCACCGGCTTCGTAGGCATTGTGGCGTGCCGGACCGACAACGGGCGCCGAGTGTCAGGATGTGTTTTCTCGCCGGCTGACCGAGTGTGCTGTAAGCACACTTGTTGAAGAAATCGAAACGGCACCGTGCCAGGTCTGGATAGGCCACTGCGCCGCCACCGACTCGACCTACTGCCAGGCGAGCCCGGCATACGGTTGCCGGTGGAAAGGGCGCTTGGCCGGGCAGCGTTAATCCCTGGGATTACAACGGACTTCGGTAAACGCCTTCCGGCAAGCACCGACGAAAGCCATGCTGTTGTGAGAAAGTTCGGAAGT
>JAFAWC010000231.1 GCA_019242135.1 Mycobacteriaceae bacterium
CCGGCATGACCCATTCCGCTCATCGAGATGTCGAGGCCCTCGGCAACCTTGCGGTTGAACACCCGCAGCCCGTTGTGCGCATCCGACAGCCTCAGCCGTCGGCTGCGCGGGCTCACGAAGACCGCGGTGCGCAATACGATTCGCTTGAGCACCGGTACATCGCTGTGCACGCCCGGTTTGGCGAACCGGGTACCGATCACGATGTCGACATGCTCGGCCGCCAATTTGTCGATCATCCGCACCACGTCCTTGACGCGATGCTGCCCATCGGCGTCGAAGGTCACGAACACCCCAGCTCCGGGCTGGCTGCGGGCATATTCGACGCCGGTCTGGATCGCCGCGCCCTGACCGAGATTGACCGGGTGTCGAACCAGATGGGCGCCCGCGCGCAGCGCGATCGCTCCGGTGTCGTCGTGGCTGCCGTCGTCGACGCAGACGACGTGGTCGAACACCGACCGGGCATCGGCAATCACTTCTCCGATGACGGCGGCTTCGTTAAAGGCGGGGACGACGATCCAAACGTCCGGGTAACGGCTGTCGATGCCCTAGAAAATACACGTCAGGGGCTTTCGGGCAGCGGCGCCGGGCCGGTTTGCCGCACCATTCGAAGCGCCGCGAGATGCACGACGATGCCGACCACGGGGCCGGTCAGCAGCGCCACCACCGTGCGGGTCTGCAACGGCAACGGCAGCAACAGCAGCAATGTCGAGACGACGGTCGCGGCGATCCAGCCCAGCGAATATGCGCGGTGCATCGCGGCCGCCACCGTGGCAGCCCCCGTGAGTGTGAGCAGCGCGATCGACACCGCCGCGGCGGTCAGCCACGCCAGCAGCGCGCCGTCGGCGCGATAGTCCGCGCCGAATCCGATCCGCAGCAGCCACGGCCCGGCCAGCCCGGCGGTGACCACTCCGACCGCGCCCAGGCCGAGGACCACCGCGGCGGGCCCGGCCAGTGCGCGCATCCGCTCGGTGTGCTGGTCGACGAAATGGGCGATGAGATTTCCCTGCATCGCGGTCAGCGGCACCAGCAGCGGTGCCCGGGTCAGCGTGACCGCCAGGATCACGACGCCTCCGGTCGCCCCCAGGTCTCCCGTCGTCGCCTTCAGCAGCACCGGGAAACCCATCACCAGGATCGCGCTTGCCCCCGCCGCGGCGATCGCGTGCGCTGCACCACGCACAAACGTCGCCGTGTCGCCGAGGGTGACCAGCGCCGCGGCGGCCCGCGTCGTCGGGGACACCACCATCATGACCAGCCACGCCACCGCGCCGCACACCGTCGCCCACAGATAACCGACCAGGCCCCAGCTCATCGCGAACGTCGCCGCGGCGACCACGACGCGCATCCCGGCGTCGGTCACCATCAGCGAGCCATATTGCGTCCACCGGCCCGCGCCGGCCAGCATGCCGAGCAGCGTCGCGTGCATGCAGAACCCGGCCAGCCCGACGCAGAGCAACGCCACGCTCAGCCACCGCGCCTCAGCAAACACATGTCTCGCCCACCACGGCGCGCTTGCCGCGATCACCACGCCGGCCCCGGCCCCGATCACCGCCGCCATCCGCAGCGGATGTGTCGAGGTGCCTCCAGGCGCCGGTGAGCCGCGCGAGCCCGGTGGGTAGCGCGCTGCGCGCACCTCCCGCGTCGTCTCCTGCAGCAACCCGTTGGCCGCCCCGGTGACTAGGCCGAACGCGCCCCAGAACACCCCGAATACCGAGAACCCGGCGGGATCGAGGTTCCGTGCGGCCAGATACAACACCAGGTAGCCGCACAGCGCGGTCACCGCGGTGGCGAGCCCGACCCGCGCCACGCTGCCGCGGGTGATCGGACCGGTCGGGGTCCCGGCGTCGGTCACGGCGTCCCACCCTATGGGATCGGCTGCTGATCAGGACTTCCCGCCATGAGATAATGGGAAACGGAGGGGAGTATTCCTTCGTCGCGGTGTCGTCACCACGTCGGCCATCAGAAGGCGACCGGCACCCGGGCCGTTCTCACGGTGGAAGAGACCTCCGGCGTGTGACGACGACCGGAGACTCCATGAATGTGTCCCAGCTCGAGTGGATCGTCACGCTCGGCGTGACGACCGCGGTGCTGCTGTTCGACGTGGCGGTCATCGGCCGCCGACCGCGCAAACCGAGCGTGCGCGAATGCGCAATCGCGTTGACCGTCTATGTCGGGCTCGCCGTCGCGTTCGGGGCCTGGGTCTGGTTTTCCCACGGCAGCGAGTTCGGTGAGCAGTTTTTCGCGGGCTGGCTCACCGAATACAGCCTGTCCGTTGACAACCTGTTCATCTTCATTCTCATCATGGCAAGCTTCAAAGTGCCCGAGAAGTACCAACAGCAGGCGCTGCTGGTGGGCATCGTGCTTGCGCTGGTTTTCCGCGGCGTCTTCATCGCTCTTGGCGCGGTCGTCATCAACCAGTTCTCTTGGGTGTTCTACGTATTCGGCGCGTTTCTCATCTATGCCGGTTTTCGCCTGGCCCGCGACAATGTCCACGACAAGGACCGTGCCGACGATCGGGAGAACCGGGTGGTCCGCTTCGCCCGCGCCCATTTGAACACCACCGATCGGTGGGCCGGCCTCAAGCTGTACGTCAAGGAGGGTTCAACACGGCTGATGACGCCGATGTTCCTCGTCATCTTGGCGCTCGGCACCACCGACGTGGTCTTCGCGCTCGACTCCATTCCCGCGATCTACGGCCTGACCAGTGAGCCGTACCTGGTGTTCACCGCGAACGTGTTTGCGTTAATGGGCCTGCGCCAGCTGTACTTCCTGCTGGGCGATCTGCTCAACCGGCTC
>JAFAWC010000514.1 GCA_019242135.1 Mycobacteriaceae bacterium
GCCGTGCGCCGGGGTCGACGGCCACTCCGAGGCGGTCGAGGAGGTCACGGCTGGCCTTTTTCAGTTGTCCACGCTGCACTGCCAGGCCGGTCCGTGGCAGGTTGCCCATGAAGATGTTTTCAGCGACGCTTTGCCACGGAACCAGTGACAGCTCTTGCGGGACGAGCGCGATCCCGCGCCGATGTGCCTCCGCGGGTGAGCGGAAGGTGACGTCTTCGCCGTCGAGCACGATGCGGCCGGTGTCGGGGCGTACTAGTCCCGCCATGATCTTGATCAGGGTCGATTTGCCGGCGCCGTTCTCGCCGACGAGGGCGAGGCCGCGGCCGGGCACCGCGGTCAGCGACACATCGTGCAGTGCCCGCACGCCAGGGAACGTCTTGGTAATGCCCGTGAGGGCGAGGAGCGGGTGGGTGCCCGCTCCTCGCGGTACCTCGCTGAGCTGGGTTGCCCGGGTGGACACGGTCAGCCGGGCCATGTCAATTGCAGCTGCTGCTGCGCGTTAGCTTGTGTGATCAACGGCGGCTGGACCAACAAAAGGTCCTTCGGGACACTCTTGTGCTCGATGTTGTAGATCGCGGCGCGGAGGGCGACGTCGCCGTGCACCGGGTTCCATGGTGCGATCGCAGCGAATGTGCCGTCCGCGACAGCTTGCACCGCGGCCTTGCCATCGACGATGGAGTACTGCGGGATGTTGGTGCGGTGCGCGTCCTTGAGCGCCTGCGCAACACCGAATCCGATCTCGGTGTACTGCGTATACCAGGCGTCGATGTGTTGGCCTTGTCCCGACTGTAGGAAGTCGGTTGCTACCTTGTAGCCCTGGCCGCGGGTGTAATCGGTTGGGGCCGTGAAGACAACCTTGACGTTCGGGCACTTCTTGTTGAGCGCGGTGACGAAACCTTCCCGGCGCAGGATCTGCGGTGAGGATCCGACGGAGCCGTCGGTCTCGGCGACGGTGCCCTTGCTGCCTAGCTTGTCGCACACCGCCGACGCGACATCCGCCGTCGCGGCGGCGTTGTCGAGATAGACCCAGCCGGTGTAGTCACGGGTGGCAACGGTCCGCTCCATCCCGATCACGACGGTGCCGGAATTCTTTATCTTCTGGATCTCGGGTGTCAGAGGCGCGACGGAGTGCGGCCACACCAGAATCCCGTCGACCTTCTTCGCCAAGCACGTGTCGAGGTCGGCGACCTGCTTAAGCGGGTCGTTGTTGGTGTTGTAGTAGGACACCTTGACGTTCGGGTGTCGCTGCGCTTCGACCATCACACTTTCCTGTTGCGCGACCGCCCAGGTCGAGCCGGTGAGCGCTTGTGACATGCAGAACGTATAGGTCTTGTTCGGATCGCCGATCGGTCCGTCGGGCAACGGCAGCACTTTGCAATAGACCGTGGTCATGTTGCCGCCGGTGATCGGAGCCTTGACCGTTGGACACGTTTGGTCGGCGTTGAATGTCGACGCATCACTCGGTGCTAGCAGGAACGGGTCAACCGCCTGCCCACCGCCAGCTGCGCCGCCACCGCCGGTACCGCTGGTACCGCTGGCTGTGGCGTTTCCTGCGGTCGCATTTGTGGGGGCATTGCTCGAGCTGGACGTGCCCGTGTTACAGGCAGCCAGCACCAGCGACATACCCGCCGCAGCCGCCAGCGCGACGCCGACGCGCCGCGGAATCTTAAATGCCATGTGGTCCTCCGGAGACTCCAGCGGTCATCTCGCCGCTGCTGCTGACGGAACGGGGTGGTGATCGAAACCCAACTAACGGCCCGCGGGCCTTCTAGGTACTTCAGTTCCTAAGTACAGAACTTATCACGCTAGCAACAAAAGACAAGTGGCAATGTGCTGTTATTTTGCTGCTATCTGGTTAGCTGTACGTCACCGTCAGTGCTCGTCGGAGCACCTATCCCGCGCCGCTGTGTCGGATGGCTTCCGAGCACGTTCCGGATGCGCTCGGCGCCGGATGCCCTTACACGACCTCGGGAAGTTCGACCTCGTCGGCCGATCTCACCGTGAGCGTTCAACGGTGGCGCTCCGTATTCGACGCGCGCCCCACCATGAAGTTCCAGGTAGACATCGGCATCCGGACCAGGGTCATGCCTGGGGTCCGCAGCCTGGTCGCGGTGATCCGTCGTTAGATCTGATTGAGACAGCTCCGGACGTAGCCGTCCGACGCTTTGAGCTGTTCGGTGACGTACGGCAACGACCAGCCGTGGGTTCCATGGCACTTGAGGCTCGCAGCGCCGGTGTAACCGGTACGCTTCAAAGTCCCCAGGGGCACGGCGTGATCGAGGGTGCCATCAGGTCGAGGGAGCTGCTTCTCGCCGGGCCCGAAGTTGAGGCCGTCGACGCCGTGCCGATACGCGCGATCGATGTCCCAGATGTAGTAGTAGTAGAGGCGCTTTCGCTCCATGAGGAACGTGATCGCCTCGCTGATCGAGTCTCCAACAACCCAGAGGTGCGGGGGTGCGAGGCATACACCGAGATTTGGATGGTCGATGTCGCGTACGAGACGTTTGATCTGCGCGAGGGTGTCGACGCCCTCATCCCACCGCGTCTCTTCGCCATGTCCGGACTCGAAGTCGGCGTTGAACGGCACCGTGAGGTGGTTTTCGACGGCGATCCTGACTCCGCGCTTTTCGCCGAGTTCGACGAGGGGCGGCAGGAACTTGGTGACGAAGTCGGAGTAGTTCGCTTCACAGTCGAAGATGACGGTGTCGATGCCGAGTTCCGCGGCGAACTCGACTCGTTCGAGCATCTCGTCCTGCGTCTTGCCGTACATCGTCAGCCCGCAGGGCTTCATGCCATATTTGTCGAGCGTGCCGAGGATGGCGCGCGGATCGTCGCCAGGGGCGACGTGATGAGCGAGCGGTGGCGCGGCAGACCACAGGTTTACCTCTGTGAAGCCGAGACCGGCGAGTTCGCGGACCGCGTCCTCCAGCCGGTAGTCGTGGTAGGGAAGGATTTCGGCGGTATAGCGGAACATGACACACCTCTCTCTGAGGCTGGTCGTCGGTGAGTCGTTGAGGGCAGGTCAGTCGTCCCAGACGAACACGGCTTTCTCGGTTTCGCGGCGGTCGAATGCTGCGAAGGCCGTAGCGGCGTCCTCGAGGTCGAAGGTGTGCGTGACGAGCTGCTCGATCGGCATGGCTGTATCGACGACCAACCGAGCGATCTCATTCCACTCGTACCGCGGGAAGTACCAGCCGCCGACAACGGTCAACAGTTTGCGGATGATCTGGTCGCTCGGGTTGATCTGAGTGGCGCGGGACTCACCGACGAATGCCACGGCACCGCGCTTGCGTGCGGCG
>JAFAWC010000403.1 GCA_019242135.1 Mycobacteriaceae bacterium
GCAACAGGTACCACCACGTTGGGGTCCGCCGCAACAGTACGGCTACGGCGGCCCGCCTCCGCCGAAATCGCGGGTACCCGTCGGCCTCATTATCGGGATGGTGGTCGTCGTAGTCCTGGCGATCGGCGCGGGCGCGGTTTACACCGTGCACAGTCTGCTACCGCACAAGTTCGATATTGCGTTCGACATGGCTGGCGACAACTCATACGGCACTTTGGAATACGGCTTCGACAACCTCCTCAAGACTGAGACAGATCTGGGTTCCGGTGGGAACTGGGGCAACACCAAGAATGAGAAATTCACCGGGAACAGACGGCGCGCAGTCATGGTCTACCACGTCAAATATCTGACCCACTACGCAAGCTGCGCAATCTATCAAGACGGCAACATCGTCGATCAGCAGCGGGTTGATCGCGGCAGCGGAGCGACCGAGCTCACGTGCTCGGCGGTCGTGGGCTAGCGATCCACGGCCGGAGCACACGTCCGGGTCTCGCCACCCCGATTCACCGGTTACCTCCTCGACACCGTCACGCGGGTTGGCGCCTCAGGAGTCTGAGAAGACGTCGAACCGCTGCGGTGCGCGCTCCCGCAGAGTTATCGTCCAGCCAGGTTCGTCGCCGGTTTCGTCGGGAGGACTCGGTGAAGGGGACTCCGTTCGGGCAGTACCAGCTTTTGAACGTGCTCGGCCGCGGTGGCATGGGAGAAGTGTGGCGGGCCTATGACACCGTCACCGACCGCGTCGTCGCGCTGAAACTGCTTCCGCCGCATTTCGCCGACGACGAAGTGTTCAAACGGCGTTTCCGTCGGGAGGCCCACGCCGCCGCACGACTGAGCGAGCCGCACGTGGTGCCGATCCACACCTACGGGGAGATCGAGCATCGACTCTTTGTGGACATGCGTTTGATCAAGGGCCGCGATTTGCACGCTCTGTTGGCCGGCGGCCCCCTGGAGCCCACCCGCGCGGTGCTCATCATCGAACAGATCGCGAAGGCTTTGCACGCCGCCCATGTGGCGGGGCTTGTGCACCGCGACATCAAACCGTCGAACATCTTGGTCGCCGACGACGACTTCGCCTACCTGATCGATTTTGGGATCGCGCGCGCCGCAGGGGAGGCCGGCTCGACGACAACTGGCGCCGTGATCGGCACGCTGCACTACATGGCGCCCGAACGGTTCACCAGGCGTCCGATCGATGCCCGCTCCGACATCTATTCACTCGCTTGCGTGCTGCATGAGTGCCTGGTCGGCAGCTGCCCATTTCCGGGGGAGAGCCTTGAGGAGCAGCTCTCCGGTCACCTCGCGACGCCCCCGCCGCGACCGTCGAGTGTTCGGCCCGCTGTCCCCACGGCGTTCGACGACGTCATCGCCACCGGGATGGCAAAAGACCCCGACGAGCGGTACGCCACTGCCGTGGCGCTGGCGCGTGCCGCCCGCGATGCACTCAACACAGTCGAACCGCAGTCAGACGCGCTCGCCCCCGCGACCGGCGCTGTGACGGGGTCGAATCTGCGTGGACGGGATCGCAAGAAGGACCGCAATGCAGCCTCGCCGGCAACTCAGCAGCGCCCACACACGCCGCGGCGTGTGCCCACCGGTGTGGTGAGCCGTTCGGTCGAGTTGCAGGCGGTGACACAGTTCCTGATTTCTGCACGTGCACGCGTTTCGGGTCTGGTGATTGCGGGGGAGGCCGGTATCGGCAAGACCACGATATGGCAAGCCGCCCTGGACGAGGCCGATGAGCGAGGGTTCAGGGTGCTCTCGGCGCGCGTGGGAGAAACAGAATCGGTGTTGGCGTACGCGTCGTTGGCGGACCTGATCGCAGACATCGAGCCAGACGTTTTTGTCCAACTACCGCCGCTGCAGCGTCTCGCACTGGACCGTGTCATGCTGCGCGCCAACGGTGATGGTCCGGCCACGGATCAACGAGTGGTCGCCGCAGCGTTTCTATCGGTGATCGAACAGGTCGCTAACGACGCGCCGGTCCTGCTGGCCATCGACGACGTGCAGTGGCTCGACACGTCAAGCAAAGAGGCTGTCGCCTACGCGACGCGGCGGGTGAAAGGTCACGTCGGTGTCCTGGTCGCCGAGCGCATCGAATCGAACATCGACGTTCCCACGCCGTGGCTCGAGCTGGCACGCCCCGATGCGGTAGATCGAATTTTCGTGCGTCCTATGGGCTTAGCAGGACTGCATTCGCTGATCGCCGGGAAACTAGGCCGATCACTGCCTCGGCCGACGATGGTGCGCATCGCCGAGATCTCCGGTGGCAACCCGTTCTATGCCCTCGAACTGGCCCGCACAACGGGCGATGAGTCACTTGCCGCAGAGCCGATCTTGCCCAGCACGTTGACCGATTTGGTGCGTCACCACATTGGTGGCGTGGAAGGTGCCGTTCGTGATGTCTTGCTGGCCGCCGCATGTGTGGCGGATCCAACGGTGGAGCTGCTCGCGCAGGTGTCTGGTAATAGCGTCGAGCGGACCGCGGAGTTGCTGGAGGAGGTTGAGAGCAACGGCATCGTGGCGATCGCAGGCAACCGGGTGCGGTTTTCGCACCCGCTGCTGGCGCGAGGCGTGTACACCGAGGCCACTCCGGCGCGCCGCCGGCAAGTACATCGGGCGGTCGCCGACATCGTCGCACTGCCCGAACTGAGAGCCAGGCATCTCGCGCTGGCCGCTGTCAGCGCTGACCCAGAGATTCTGCAGGCGCTCGACCAGGCCGCAGGCGCCGCCCGGGCCCGCGGAGCACCGGCGGCTGCCGCCGAATTGCTGGATTTGGCAATAAAACTGGGCGGAGATAAGCCGTCACGTTGCATACGGTTGGCTGGCCATCATTTCGAGGCCGGCAACACTGAACAAGCCCGGATGGTACTTGAGTCCGTCATGGAGCGGCTGCGACCGGGACCGCTTCGGGCGCTCGCTTTGAACCTTCTTGCCGGAGTAAGGGTGTACGACAACAGGGTTGTGGAGGCCGCGGACATTCTCAAGCGTGCACTCGAGGACGCCAACGACGCCCCCCCGATGCTGGTACGCACGTTGCTGATGTTGTCGTTCACTGAGGGCAATACCGGCGACTTTGATGATTCGCTGCGCCACGCGCGTCAAGCGGTGACGCTGGCCGAGCAACTCGGGGATGGGGCTCTCAAAAGTCAGGCTCTCGCGAATTGGGTTCATATTGGCTTCCAGTACGGGCCGGGTCTCGATGAGGACGCTTTGCGCAGCGCACTCGAGTTAGAGGACCGCGATATCGATGTCCCGATCACCTTTCGCGCCAGCGTCATCGCGCCGCTGATACTGGCGTGGACGGGGCGTCTGGAGGAGGGCCACGCTCAGATGCAGGCGGTGCGGGAACGATTCGTCGAACGCGGTGCTGAACGTGACCTGATGGCGGTCGCAGGATTCTGCGCGCTTATCGACATTTGGCGCGGGAGATTCGACTTGGCGGCCCACCAGGCGAAGGATGCCGTGGCTCGGGCCGAACAGCTTGGCGGCCGCGATGTCCTCATCATCCCGTTGACGATTCGCGCGGTCGTCGCCGCCTATACCGGTCAGGTTCGCGAGGCACGCGCCGACGCCGATGCGGTCGTTGAGGGCGCCCGCCGGTGCGGGTCGCCACGCCTCGCGGAGTGGCCGGCCAAAACGCTCGCATTCTTGGATGTCTCGCTCGGCAACTACGCCCAGGCGCTGACATCGTTGGCGCCACTGTTGTCGAGGTTCGACACGACGCCCGGGATGGAGATCATGCAGGCCTGGTACGTCCCGGACGCGGTGGAGGCGATGGTCGCGCTGGACCGTCTCGACGACGCGGTGCCGTTGATCGATTCACTGGAGCAAAATGGTGCCCGGCACGACCGTTCCTGGTTGCTGGCGGTGGGTGCTCGCTGCCGCAGCATGTGGCTGGCCGCGCAGGGCGACGTCGATGCGGCCGAGCGTGCGGCTCTTCAGGCGATGGCCGAACACGAGAGACTGCCAATGCCGTTCGAGCGGGCACGAACTCAAGTTGTGCTGGGGCAACTGCAGCAGCGGCTGGGCCGCACCGAGATGGCCGCGGCGACACTGGGTGACGCGTTGGCGGCATTCGACGAAATGGGCACAGAACTGTGGGCTCAACGTGCGCGAGCCGAGCTCGCCCGCAGCGATGCACAAAGCTGACGGCGATCGACGTCACCACAGTTTCCGCGGCAACGCCGCAGGGGTTGCGGCCACCTCGTTGAGCACCTCGATGTTGTGGGCAACGTCGCGGCTTTCCTTCGCGCCGATGTCGGACACCAGATCCACAAACGGGATAGGGCGCAGGTACCACTTGCCGAGCATGGCACACATCGCGTCTCGGTCCCGAACCTTCCTGCGTTGGACGGATTTCGGTTTTCCTGCGAGTTGACAGGCGAACTTCCAGGCGCTGGCCCGAGATTGCTGAATCGCTGCGCTGATAATGCCGAAATCATTGTCCATAAAGTAGTCTCGGTAGTCCGCCAGAGCCGGCGAGACCTTTTCGATGGCATCGAGGACTCCGTCGACCTGACTGGCCAAGATGGTGTTGACGGCGGTGAAATCATTGTGCAACGACTTCAGCCCGTTGCCGCCCACCGCGGCGGTGGCGACGCCGAGATCGAGGTCGATGTGCGCATTCATCGCTGTCAGAAGGCGCTGAAGAATGATCAGCGTGCCCTTGCGGTTCTCGTCGTAAGCGACCTGCCACACCTTCGGTGCTCGGCCGTACGCCGGGGCGTCGAAGAACTCGTTGATCGCGTCGAAGTAGCGGCGGGCAAACGTCACGTCGAACCGCTGCATCCGCGCGCTGTCCGGAAACCGGCCGTCATCGATGGCGCCGCGGATGGCGAGGGTCGTCCGCTTGTACAGCGCGGCGAAATACCCTACGGAACTTGCTGATGCGATCGACCAGTCTATGACCTGGTCAATACCGTCGAGCACGTCCTCGATCGTTGCCCCCTGCGCCAGACGCACCGCCGGTGGCCGACCGTGCTGATCGCGACGGCGCACCCGGCGCTTCGAGGACATGCCGCCCATTATCGCGAGTGGGCTCTCCCCGAACCCCGAAATCGGAGCATAATCTCAGACCGTGACGACCGTAGCAGTGCTCGGCGGCGGGGTGGGCGGGCTCAGCGCAGCCCACGAGCTGGTCGAGCGGGGATTCATCGTAACCGTCTACGAGCACCGCGGCGAGTTCGGCGGCAAGGCGCGCTCGATGCCCTACGAAGGCACCGGGAAAGGTAAGCGCAGGGATCTTCCCGCCGAGCACGGTTTCCGGTTTTTTCCGGGCTTCTACCGCCACCTGCCCGACACGATGAAGCGCATCCCGTACGGGCAGTTGACGGTTTTCAACAATCTCGTCCCGACGACCCGGATGATGCTCGCGCGCGAGGGTGCGCGCAACCAAATGATCGGCCCGACGAGCGCACCGGAGTCGTTGGATGACTTGGCGGTCACTCGCGACTTCATTTGGGCCATCTGCACCCAACTCGGCGTTCCGGCCGACGAGCTGGTCGATTTCCACGAGCGCCTGTTGACGTTTCTCGTCTCGTGCGAGCAGCGCCGGCTCGGCGAGTGGGAGAACTGCAGCTGGTGGGATTTTCTGGACGCCGACAATAAGTCAAAGGCTTTTCAGAAGTTTCTTGCCACCGGGATGACTCGCACGCTTGTCGCGGCGAAAGCGGATGAGATGTCTGCGCGCACCGGGGCTACAATTTTGTGCCAGTTGATCTTTGACATGACGCGTCTCGGCGCGCACGCGGATCGTGTGCTCAACGGGCCGACGAGCGACGTGTGGATCACCCCGTGGATCTCTTACCTGCGCGAGCGCGGTGTCGTGCTGCGCGATGACGTCACCGTCACCGGCATCGCCTGCGATGGACGCCGCGTCACCGGGGTCACCGTGAGCAGCGGCGGCAATCCGGAACACGTCGTCGCCGACTACTACGTCGCAGCCGTGCCGGAAGAGCGGCTGCGGTGCCTTCTCACCGATGAGCTGCTCGCCGCCGAGCCTCGGCTGCGACCGGTCCAGGAGCGCAAGCTGGTCACGCGCTGGATGAACGGCGTCATGTTCTATTTTCACGAGGACGTAAAGCTGGTGAATGGTCACATCATCTTCGTCGATTCCCCTTGGGCACTCACCGGGATCTCCCAGGCGCAGTTCTGGCACGACGTGAACCTCGAGGGTTACGACGAGGGACGTGTGCGGGGCATCCTGTCGGTCGACGTCTCGGACTGGGAGACGCCGGGCGTGCTCACCGGCCTGCCCGCAAAGAAATGCTCGAAGAAGGAGATTCGCCGAGAAGTGTGGGCCCAGATCCTCGCCCATATCGACGACGGTTCGCTCACCGACGAGAACGTAGCCGACTGGTTTCTCGATCCGGCGATCAAGTTCCCGAGCCGGCGCAAGGTGACCAACGGCGAGCCGCTGCTGGTCAACACGGCGGGCTCGTGGACCAATCGGCCGCCGGCGGTGACAGCGATTCCGAACCTGTTTCTCGCCGCCGATTTTGTGCAGACTTACACGGACTTGGCGACGATGGAGGGCGCTAACGAGGCGGCGCGGCGCGCAGTCAATGGCATTCTCAAAGCTGCCGGTTCCCACGAAACGCCCTGCGACGTCTGGAAAATGCATGAACCCTGCGTGCTGGCCCCTTTCCGCATGTTGGACGAGGCGCGCTGGCGACTGGGGCGCCCCGTGCAGCCGCCCGTCCGCGTGACCATCACGGGCGAGCTCAAACCGGTGAGTCTGGCCCACTGGGGTCTGCTCACAGCCACCCGGCGCGCGCAGACGGCGATCAATATGCTCAGCGCAGGCCGGCGTTAGCCGACGCCGCGAGGACAGCGGTCACCCCGTCAGAACGCCTCCGGGTTTTGCTGTATTTCCGCGGGCACCGGATGGCGATACAACCGGGAAGCGTTCTGCCACGTGAACTTTCTGATCACGTCGGACGGCAGCCGACGGTGCCCACACCTCCAGGCCGCCTTGTCTGGGACTACGTGCGTTC
>JAFAWC010000692.1 GCA_019242135.1 Mycobacteriaceae bacterium
GAGGCGCTGTTAAGCATTGCGGCAAGTGAATCCCCTACCACCAGAACGTGCTCAAGCGATGCCACATCGTCCGCCACCTCGCGGATACGGGACTGCCGCTCGGTGTCGGTGACGACGAGCTTCGCACCAGAGAGCGCCAGCGCGTGCCGGAGGAATTCACCCTTGTTTGCCGCGTTCACGGCTGCCGACACCGCCCCGATCCGCGCCGCGCCCAGCCAGAAATACACCCACTCCGGGCAGGTGCCGGTGAACAGCGCGACGGTGTCACCACGCGAAATCTCAAGCGCAGCAAGCACGTTCGCCGCCGCACAGGACCGGTCGCGCATCTGCGAGAAGGTCACGGGCGTGCCGGCGATCGACATCATCACCCGATCGGGCAACTGCTCGGCGCGCAGATCGAGCACCGCAGGAACCGCGAAGCGTTCAACGCCGAACGCCGACGGTTCGCGCATCAGGCGCCGGCCGCCGCCGGATCCGGCGCGCCGTCGGGCGTGTACCCGAAATCCTGTGGCGATGGCTCGGTGCCGGGGTAGAACCGGTGCGCCCACCGGCGAAGCGCGGCGTAGTCCCGGGCCTCCTCGGGAGCCAGGTTGGGCTTTTCGAGGTACTTCATGTTCTCCCAGGTGAAGAAGTCCTGTTTGATGACTTCCTGCTGCAGTTGCAGGAACTTCGCGGCGCGGCCCGTCGGGGCGTCGCCGGCGTCGCCCGGCTCGCGAACAGACGCCTGGGAATAGAAGTAGTCGGTGTAGTCCTCATCCACCGGCGTCTGGCCGGTCACCTGAATGGTCGCGACGAGCTCGGAGGGGAAGCGCACTATTCCCAGGCCCAGCGAATAGTTGTCGTAGATGATCTTCGCGTCGACGGGCCCGTTCGGGGTCAGCCACGTCTTGGCCCGTCCCCCACCGAAATTCGCGTTCACCGTGGCATGCAGGTGATAACCGCTGACCTCGAACGACGCCGTGTTTGCCGGACTGTCGGCCTTGTGCACGTACTGCACGTGATACGGATCGGCGGCGTTCTCGATGATCATCTGGGGGTGCACCTTGACCCGGTTGAGCATCCGGCTGTGCGGGTGCAGCGGGTAGTACTCGTCGGTCTCGAGTTCCGGCAGCACCGGGGGTTGCCAGTACGGCGCCCGGCCGTGGCGCTCATGCCAGACCAAAATGAAGCCGTACCACTGAACACACGGATACGTCCGGACGCGAACGTTGTTCTTGCAGCCGATCTTGCTGTAGGGGATCAGCGCGTTCGTCCCGTCACCGTTCCAGTGCCACCCGTGCCATGGACACACGATCTGTTCGCCGTCGACAGTGCCGCCGACACCCATGTTGGCGCCGAGGTGCTGACAGTAGGCGTCCAGCACATTGATCTGCCCGGATTCGGTGCGGAAGATCACCAGTTCTTCGCCGAAATAGTGCGCGCGTTTGACTTGGCCGGCCGCCAGATCCGACGCGAAGCCCACCACAAACCAGCCGGTCGGGAAGCGGTACGTCGACAGCTGGATACCGCTCGGGCCGAATTCGCGTTCCGAGGGATCGATGGTGACGTCGGGGGTGTCCGTCACAGCCTTCTCCGTTCCCGCGCCTGATGTCGCCGGCCCTGCGGCTCCTGCCAACGAAGAGTACGCCGCATGCCCGCACTTCCCGGCGCGTTCGCGACTCCCGCGCGTGGCCTATTTTTACTATTTTAGGCATTATGGGTCAAGACAGGCCGCCCCCCGCTACGCGGGGACGGCGATCGCGGACCCGAGGATGGCGCATGACCACGACCGCTTCAGTCGATCTGTCGGACCTTGCGCTGTGGCGCAAGGGATTTCCCGATGAGTTGTTCGCCGAACTGCGTCGGGAGAAGCCGCTCTTCCACCATGCGCTGACCCCGGGTGTCGCCAAGACCGTGGGACGCGACTTCTGGATGACGACGAAACACCGGCACGCCCAGCGCATACATCGCGACACCGATTCGTTCACCGCCGTCGACGGCCCCCTCATTCAGGGCGTTGGGCCCGTGGGATCGTTTCCGTCCATCATCAACATGGACCCACCCGACCTCACCAAGCGTCGCAGGGTGATCACGCACGCTTTCACCCCGCGCGCCGTCGGCAAGCTCGAGGAGGGCATCCGCCGGCGCGCTGCCGCCCTGATCGACAGGCTGCTCGCCGCTGGCGGCGGCGACTGGGTCGGCGACGTGGCCGACGTGCTCCCGATGACGGTGATCGGCGACATCATCGGCATACCCGAGGACGACCGGCCGGAGATCTTCGACACGCTCGACCGCATCCTGAAGGTCAACTCGGAGTCTGCCGGGCAGGAGCAGCGGCGGTCTCGCGGGCCAAGCGGCGCCGACCTTTTCGGGCGCGTCTTCTCCTACGCGCTCGAGCTCACCGCCGAGAAGCGACGCAACCCGGCCGACGATATCTGGAGCACGCTGACCGGCGCCGTCGTCACCGAAGAGAACGGTGAGCAACTGTCGATACCCGCCAACGAGCTCGAGATCTTCTTCTTCGTGCTGGCCTTCGCGGGCTCGGACACCACGAAGAACGCGCTGGCCGCCGGGCTGCAGGCGTTCGTCGCGAACCCCGCCGCGATCACGCGCTACCGCGAGGATGACGACGTTCGGCCCGGTGCCGTCGAAGAGGTGTTGCGGTGGGCGACACCGGTGACGTACTGGACCCGCACCGCGAAGGTCGACGTGGAGATGGACGGTCACGTGATCCCGAAGGGCGATCGGGTGGTGTCGATGCTGCGCTCGGCCAACCGCGACGAAGAAGTCTTTCCCGACCCGTTCGTGTTCGACATCGGCCGCACCCCGAACCCGCACGTCGCATTCGGTGGTGGCGGCGCCCACCACTGCCTCGGCGCCATGCTGGCGCGCGCCGAAATCCGCGCGGTGCTAGACGAACTGCTGCTTCGCGCCGGCGACATCGAGCTCGGCCAGCCGAAGGTCGCCTACCCCAGCCTGGTGACCAACATGTGCATCTTCGACGAGATGGCGATCTCAGTGACGCCCGGGCGCAGGGTCGCCGGCAGCGCGGGCTGATACGTCGCTTTTCGCGTGGGTGGCCAGGAACCCCTCCACCGCGGCGCGCGCGCACTCCCGATAGTCGAACTCGGCCAGGGTGCTCAGCTTGCCCAGCATGATGGGCCCGGTCAGCAGCGCGATCGCCTGAACGCGGTCAACCTCGCCGAGCTCCGCCCTGGCCTGCGGGCTGTCGAATATCGCGTCGAACGGCGCGGAATATTGCTGGGCCACCCGCTCACGCAGCGTCCGGACCTCGGCACTGTCCGGCAAGGGCGATTGGCCGCCGCTGGGCAGCGCTTCCATTCCGCCGCCCAAGGCCAACCACGACATGGCCGAGAGGGCGGCGGGCGCCTCAGCCATCGAATCGGCCCACGCCTGCACCAACGCGGTCAATCGCTCACGCAGTGAGCCCTCCTCCGGAGGCATCGGAGCGGGCGGGATCAACGCCTTGAAAGCCGCCGCCACCAGGTCGTTACCGCTGGGGAAGTGGCGATACAGTGTGGCGCGCGCTACGTTGGCGGCACGGGTGACAGCGTCGACGGTCACCGCACTCGGACCACCCGAGCGGAGCAGCGAGGTCGCGGCGTCGACAAGGCGCGCACGCGACAGTGCCGGCCGCGGGTCGGCGCGTCGCCCGCTCGTCATAACAACACCTCCCTGCGTCAAGACGATTGGTCTCTATACGAGACGGGTAGTCTCAAATTTTGCCGCCAACTCGACGGGAAACCGCATGACCTTGCTTGACACCCTTCGCCCTGATCAGCGTACCGATTCCGCCGACATCGCCGGGCCCGGTCGGCAGCGAACCTGGACCCTGGTGGTGAGCTGCGCCGGCGTCGCTCTGGTCGTCGCCTCCATGGTCGCCCTGAATACGGCACTCGACGACATCGCCACAGCCACCTCCGCCTCCCAGGCACAGCTGACGTGGATCGTGGACGGCTACACACTCGTGTTGGCGTGTCTGCTGCTGCCGGCCGGCGCAATCGGCGATCGCTACGGGCGACGCGGCGCCCTGCTGGCCGGGCTGGCGATCTTCGCGGTCGCGTCGATCGCCCCTCTGGTGTTCCCCAGCCCGGTCCACATCATCGTCGCGCGCGCCGTCGCCGGCGCAGGCGCGGCGCTGATCATGCCGTCGACACTGTCGTTGCTGACGGCGGCGTATCCGGCTGAGGAGCGCACAAAGGCCGTCGGGATCTGGGCGGCCGTGGCCGGCTCGGGCGCCGTCCTCGGAATGCTGGGCTCGGGTGCGCTGCTTCATTTCTGGTCCTGGCAGTCGATCTTCTGGGCCCTCGGCGCAGGGGCGGTCGTGCTCTTCGTTCTGGGCTGCACCGTGGCGTCGTCGCGGGTCACCGACGCGCCGCCGGTGGACTGGCCGGGCGCAGGCTTGATCGGCGCTGCGGTCGCCGTGCTGGTTTTCGGTATCCTCCAGGCACCTCGCCACGGGTGGACGAATCCCCTTGTGTATGGCTCGATTACCGCCGGCGTGGCGTTAGCGGTGCTGTTCGGCCTCGTCGAGTTGCGTCGGCGACAACCGCTGCTCGATGTCCGGCTGTTCGCCAATCCGGCATTCGCGGCCGGGGCGGCGACGATCGTCGTATTCTTCGCGGCCAACCTCGGGTTCCTCTACCTGCTCATGCAGTTCCTCCAACTCATCAAGGGCTACTCCCCCATCGGCACCGCAATTGCCATCAGTCCGCTGATGATTGGAATCGCTGTGTTGTCGGGTCTGTCATTCTGGTATCTGCCGAAGCTGGGCCTGCGGCTAGTCCTGTTCACCGGACTGGCGCTGATCTCGGTGGCGTTCTACCTGTTGGGCGGAATCGACGCCGGTTCGACCTACCTCGATCAAATGTGGCGGTGGCTGGTGCTCAGCGTCGGCATCGGATTGCTCACGGCGCCAGCCACTTCGGCGATCATGACCGCCGTACCCGACAACAAGCAGGGGGTCGCGTCGGCGGTCAACGACGCCGCTCGCGAGATCGGCGCGGCTCTGGGCATTGCGGTCGCCGGCTCGATCCTGGCCGCCCGCTACACCGACCGGCTGTTACCGCAGCTCGCCGGCTTCCCCGCACCGATGCGCGGTCCGGCTTCGGACTCACTGGCGCAGGCGTTGCAGATATCAGGCCGAATGGGACCGCAGGGCGATCGGCTTGCCGCGGTGAGCGAGACCGCGTTCGTACATGCGATGCACACCTCTGTGCTGGTGATCGCGGCACTGGTCGCCGTCACCGCGGTGCTGATCGGGCTGTGGGCGCCCGGACGCGACGGCAGGCAGCTGCGGGTGATCCGGCGGCTTAGGTCGCGCGGCGCGCATCGGGATGTCGTAGTTGGGCGTGGGGGTCCCGTGCTCAAGCGTCGGGTAGCCGGGCAGTCAGGCAGGTGACCCGGTCACGCAGTAGAGCAATGGTCTGACGTGCACTGCCGAGTTGACGATCCCGGTCGGCCAGCCTGACTTCGGCGGCTTGGCGGCGCCGTTCAGACTCGCGCAATGCGCGGAACAGTTCGTCAATCTGCGCACCCGGCGTGAGGGCCATCATGATTCATCACCTCGGTTCTGCGTCGGAGAGGGCGGTGCTCGTCGATTGTTTGGTCGATTGGGTCGATTGGGTCGATTGGGTCGATTGGGGGTCGATTGGGGTCGATTGGGGAAGTGTGCGGCGCGGGCCTTGGTGAATTCTTGACGCTTCGTGGGGATCGTGCGCGCCGTCGTGGGAATCTGTACGCGCTTCGCGGGATTCGTGCGCGCCGTCGCGGGGATTCGCGCGCCGTCGCGGGATTCGCGCGCCGTCGCGGGGATTCGTGCGCGCCCTCACAGTCCTTTCGGGCGGGTGCCGATCACATCGTCGGCTGCCAGCCGCTCAAGCTCATCGTCGGTCAACCCGCACAACGTGCCCAGAACCTCGCGGTTGTGCTGGCCGAGCGTGGGTGGCGGCCGCCGCAGCCACCGCGCCGCGCCGCCCAGGTGCGCGAACGGCGGACAGGGATAGGATCCGCGTCCGCTGCGCGGATGCTCGAGTTGTTCGAAGAAGCCGCGATGGCGCAGTTGCGGATTGTCAGTCACCGCCGACGGCGCGACCACAGCGGCCGCGGGCACACCGACCTCGGCGAGACGATCAACGACGTCGTCGAGCTTCTGCGTCGCGAACCACTCCTGCAGGTGCCGATCGATGTCGTCACCGCGTTCTAACCGGCCCTGCGCCGTCGACAGACCGCGATCCTGGACCCACGACGGCCGGCCCATCAGCTGCGCCAGCGCCTGCCATTGGGCGTCGGTGCGGACGGCCACCGCGATCCACTCGTCCTCACCGGTACATCGATAGACGTTCTGCGTAGCGCCCGGGTGGCCGCGGTTGCCCCGGCGCTGAAGCGTGACGCCGAACACCTCGAATTCGATTGGCTGCGCGGCGGTTACGTTGAGGACGGTTTCGATCATCGGGAGCTCGAGGAGCTGGCCGTGGCCGGTGTCATCGACGAACTGCAGCGCGGCCAGCAGCGCGAAGGCCGCATGCACTCCGGCGAGCGGGTCACAGGCACCGCGCGGGGGGACCGGTGGACCGTCGGGCATGCCCGTCACCCAAGCGAGCCCGGCCATCTGCTCCATCGTCGGCGCGAACCCGACCCGGTCGCGCCACGGACCGGCCAGCCCGAACGCCGGCATCCGGACCACGACGAGGCGCGGATTGAGACTTAGCAGCGTGTCAGCGCCCAGCCCGAAGTTGTCCATCACCCGCGGCGAGAAGTTCTCGATGACCGCATCGGCTTGACGCACCAACGTCTTGAGGGGGCGGACGCCCTCCGCGGACTGCAGGTCCAGCGTGACCGAGCGCTTGTTGGTGTTCACGGCGTGGAACAACCAGCCGTATTCCCACCAATCGTCGACATCGCGTCGCATTCCGCCCGAGTAGCGAATCCCGTCGGGCCGCTGGATAGACTCCACCTTGATGACGTCGGCCCCGAACGCCGCTAACGAATGCGTCGCCGAGGGCCCCGCCCAGAAGGCCGTCAGGTCGACGATTTTGATCCCGTTGAGCGGCAACGGGGGCGATTCTGTTGGCGGGTTTTCTCGTCGCGGTGATTCTCGTCGGGACCATTCTCGTCGCGGCGATTCTTGTCGCGGCGATTCTTGTCGCGGCCATTCTGGTCGCGGCCATTCTTGTCGCGGCCATTCTTGTCGCGGCGGTTGTTGTCGCGGCCATTCTGGTCGCGGCCATTCGCTCTCGGCGTCGCCCGGCGGGGCCGGGGCCGGGCGCAGCGGAGCAGCCCGTGCCGCCGACGCCAGCCAGGGAGTGCGCGGTTGGCGAAATCCGGCCGGATTCGCCACGAACACCCCGCGCTCGCGCATGTAGGCCATATCGGGAATCGTGGCACCGTTACCCAGCGGTGCGATCGGCAAGCGGAACAACTGACCGAGCTCGACGATCTCGGCGACGCTTCGCTCGGCAAGCCAACCCGAGATGCGTTTCCGGATCCACTCACGATGTTGCCAGCGGCCCAACTGGAAACGCAATTCGGGGATTTCGGCGAATTCGGGACACTCGACCATCGCGGCGAAGTCGAGCCACTGCTGAGCCGTGATGAAAGTCATGCCGACGTAGCCGTCCTTGGCCCGCTCGATCGACGGCACCTCCAGCGAGCGCCTGATCTCGGGTAGCTTCATGAGCTGCGCGTGCAGCCACTCGCCGCTCTGCATCAACGTCATCGCTTCCAGCACCGACAGATCGAGGTGCTCGCCCGGGCCGCCGCGCCGCACGTGACGGTGCACCGCCAGCGCGCCGAATGCGGCGAACGCACCCGCCATGTACTCGCCGAGGTCGCCGCCGATCGATATCGGTGGTCCGTCCGGGTCGCCGCGGAAGCCGGTGCCACCCGACGCCGCTTGCAGCGTAAACTCGGTGGCCACACGCTCGGACCACGGGCCGGTCCAGCCGAAATCGGAGATCGAGACGATAACGCACCGCGGCGAGGCCGCAAGTATCCGCTGAGGATCGACACCGTGACGCGCTGCAGCGGCGCGGGTCGCCGTGACGATCACGACATCGGCGCGGCCCAGCAGATCGTCGGAAACTATTGTTACGCTTCCCTTGCCGGCGTTGAGGTAGCTGAACAGCGGTGCATCCGTACCGACCGCGGGCACCGCCCCGGTCGCGGTGAAGCCGCGCAACGGGCTTCCCGCCACCGGCTCGACCTTGACCACGTCGGCACCGGCGTCCACGAGCAGCTTGCCGCCGTAATCGCCGGCTATTCGGTCGCTGACCTCCACGACGCGCAGGTCCGTGAGCAGAGTACGCTCCGCGTCGCCCACCTACATCCCTCCCTGGCACCTATCAGGACTATCTTAGTTAATTTTGGCGAATAGCCGTCGTTGGGCGCCTGGCGGTTGGCGCTAACGCTGTTAATATTGCTAAGACAATGACCACGCACGGAATCGGCCTCGAAGTCCGCCGTCGGCTCTCGGCGCGCAGGACAGCCGAAATCATCGCCGATGAGCTGCGCAGGCAGATCATCGACGGTGAACTGGCCGACGGTGACCTCCTTCCGCGCCAGGAAATACTCGTCGA
>JAFAWC010000705.1 GCA_019242135.1 Mycobacteriaceae bacterium
GTGTAGTCGCCGTAGACCGAGACGTTGTCGATCCCGACCATCCGGGCGATGTCCATGGCTTGCTCGTTGCCTGCGTATTCGAACACCGCGTCGACGTCGGCGACAGTCAGGCCTGCGTCGGCGATGGCGGTCCGAGACGCCTCGACGGCCAGCGGACGCCCGTCAATACCCTTGTCCCGCAGAATCTTCGAGTACCCGACACCCACGATGGCGGACCGGCCGGCCGGCGTCGTCATTCAGCAGCACCGCCGGCCCGGACGGAGGGTGCGCGCCATCGAAACCCCATCCACAAAGTTGTACAGCGTCGTCGCAGCCAACCCTGACTGTCGCGGTCGCTATACTACCTAAAATTATAAAGAAACCAATCGGACCGATCGCGACAGGACATCGTGGACTTCTCGTATCCGGCGGAGGTCGAACAGTTCCGCAAGGAGCTGCGGGCCTGGCTGCTCGCGAACTTGACCGATGAGGTGATCACCGCGGGGCGGCGGCGTGGCCGTGACCCCGAAAGCTTCGGCACACTTCGCGGCTGGGACGCCGCGGTGGCGGACGCGGGTTGGGGGGCGGTGTCCTGGCCGCAGGAGTACGGTGGCCGCGGCGCCACCGTACTCGAGCAGTTGGCCTACGCCGAGGAGACCACCAAGGCACGGGCACCGATGCCGCTCAACGTGATCGGGATCAACAACATCGCGCCCGCGATCATGGGGTACGGAACGGAAACCCAGAAGCGTCAACTCCTCCCGCGCATGGTGCGCGCGGACGACATCTGGTGTCAGGGAATGTCGGAGCCGGAAGCGGGCTCCGATCTGGCCTCGCTTCGCACCCGCGCGGTGCGTGACGGCGATGACTTCGTGGTCACCGGCCAGAAGATCTGGACGTCGCTCGGCCACCACGCGCGCTGGTGCCAGCTGTACGTGCGGACCGACCCAGACGCGCCCAAACACAAGGGCATCTCCTGTCTGATCGTCGATATGACGCTGCCCGGAATCGAGGCGCGCCCGCTGGTCACCCTCAACGGGGCGGCCGATTTCGCAGAAGTGTTCTTCAACGACGTCCGAGTTCCCGCCGATGCCGTGCTCGGTCCGCTGAACGACGGTTGGCAGGTGGCCACTACCACGTTGAGCCACGAACGGGCCGGTGCCGCACGCCTTTACGCGCAGATGCAGCTGCAGTTGCAGGACTTGGTGGCCGACCTGGCGGACTACGCGGTCGCCGGTCGGCCGGTGCTCGAAGACCCGTCGGTGCTGCACCGGTTGGGTGAAATCTCGCTGCGGATCAATTATCTCGAGCTGCTGTGCAAGCGATCGATCTCGGCGACTTTGCACGGCGGTGACGCGCTCGGGTCGGCGAGCCTGGCCAAGAGCGTGTGGGCCGAGACGGGTCAAGACCTCGCGGCGTTGGCTTTCGATTTGCTCGGGCCGCGGCAGACAAGCGACCGGTGGTCGGACCATCGGCTGTCCGCACGCTCGCTGACCATCGCCGGGGGCACCACCCAGATCAACAAGGGAATCACGGCGGTGCGCGTTCTGGGGTTGCCGCGCCGATGAATCTCGAGCTGACCGACGAACAGGTGGCACTGCGGGACACGGTGCGACGCTTCCTTGCTGAAAAGGCGAGTGTAGCAACGCATGTGCGGCCGATGCTGGACGAGCCGACCGGCATGACCGGCGAGGTGTGGCATGGCCTGGTCGCTCTCGGCGCCACGGGCGTGCTGGTGTCAGAGGAATACGGCGGCGCGGGAATGACGATGGTCGAAGCGGGTGTGGTCGGCGAGCAGCTCGGCGCCGGCTTGCACCCCGGTCCGTGGCTGTCGTGCGCGGTCGCAGCCGTGCGCGCGCTGAGACGACTTGGCGGCGACGGGGCCGCGCTGCTGGCCGGGATCGCCGACGGGTCCAGGATCGCCACGGTAGGGCCGCTGACCGGCCCGCAGCCGGTGGCGGTGACAGCGGATCGGGGTGTGACCCTGCGCGGCGAGATCACCGCACTGCCGGACGCGGGAGCGTGCGACACGCTGTTGCTGTTCGCCGAGGATCGCGGTGGTTGCGGTCTTTATTCGGTTGATGCCGCGTCCGAGCGTGTGACGGTGACCGTCCGGCCGCACGTGGATCAGACGCGCAAATTGTTCGATGTCGGACTCGACGACGCCCCGGCACAGCGACTCGCCTGCGCGTCGACCGACGCCATGCAGCGGTTCCTCGACGACGTGCTGACCGGCTACGCCGCCGATGCGCTCGGCGCCGCGCAGGCGGTGATGAGCCTCGCCGTCGAATACGCCAAAGTGCGAAGGCAATTCGGCGCGCCGATCGGCAGCTTCCAGGCGGTCCAGCAGCTGTGCGTCGACATGTACGAGACGGTCGAACTCGCGCGCAGCGGCGTCATCCACGCGCTGTGGGCCGCGGATGCGGCAGATCCCGCGGAACACCACCTGGCCGCGTTGCGCGCCAAGGCCTTCGCGGCGCGGCTGGCCTCCGTCGGTGACACCGCGATTCAGGTGTTCGGCGGAATCGGTTACACCTGGGAGCACGACGCTCACCTGTACCTCAAACGTCTGCTGAGCTGGAGTGCGTTCGCCGGCGGGTCCGAGCAATACCTCGAAGAGGTCGGCGTGCTCTTCGCAACGTCGGTAACGGGATTCGGCCGAAAGGATCGGCAATGACAAAAGTCCTGCGCGGTGTGCGCGTGGTCGAACTGGCGTCGTGGACGTACGTGCCGTCTGCCGGCGCGGCGCTCACCGACTGGGGCGCGGACGTCATCAAGGTGGAGGACGTCGGCGCCGGGGACCCCGGCCGCGCGCTAGTCATCGGCGGTTT
>JAFAWC010000029.1 GCA_019242135.1 Mycobacteriaceae bacterium
TGTGGGACCAATTGGCGAAGGCCTGGCAGAGCCTCTACACCGCGAAGTGGTATTGGGTGCTCGCCGCGGTCGGCGCCGCTCTGGCATCGATGCACAGTTTCGCTCAGATTCAACGCACGCTGCTGAAGTCCGCGGGGGTCATCGTCACGCAGTGGCGATCCGCGTCGGCTTTCTACGCGGGAAACGCCCTCAGCACCACACTCCCCGGCGGCCCGGTGCTGTCCGCGACCTTCATCTACCGCCAGCAACGCCTCTGGGGCGCCTCGCCGGTCGTTGCCTCCTGGCAGCTCGTGATGTCTGGTGTGTTGCAGGCAGCCGGCTTGGCGCTGATCGGGTTGGGCGGCGCTTTTCTGTTGGGCGCCAAGAACAATCCGTTCTCGTTGATCTTCACCCTCGGCGGGTTCGTCGCGCTGATCCTGCTCGCACAGGCGGTCGCGAGCCGCCCCGAGCTGATCGACGGCATCGGCGTGAAAGTGCTGTCCTGGGTGAACTCAATTCGCGGCAAACCGCAAGGCGCCGGCCTGGGCAAGTGGCGGGAAACGCTCGGCCAGCTGGAGTCGGTCAGCCTGACGCGGCGCGAGCTCGGGGTCGCTTTCAGTTGGTCGCTGTTCAACTGGGTGGCCGACGTGGCGTGCCTGTTGTTCGGTACCTACGCCGCGGGCGGCCGCCCGTCGCTTGCCGGATTGGCCGTCGCCTACGCCGCCGCTCGCGCGGTCGGATCGATCCCGCTGATGCCCGGCGGTCTGTTGGTCGTTGAGGCGGTGCTGGTCCCCGGTCTGGTGACCAGCGGGGTGTCGCTGCCCGACGCGATCTCCGCCATGTTGCTCTACCGGTTGATCAGTTGGATCTTCATCGCCGCCATCGGCTGGGTGCTGTTCTTCTTCCTCTTTCGCACCGAGAGCCAGATCGATCCTGATGCCGCCGAGCGGGGCGGTATCGACGCCGAGCCCAAACCCCGCGACAGTGACGGTGATTCGGCTGACGGCGAACCTTGACGCGATCTCAACGGACCTCCGCGATCCCCGCGTGATTGGATGTGCCAATGCGTCTGCGGTCGTCGCTCATCGCGGTGGTCGCGGTTCTCGTCGTGACATCCTGCGGCACCGGATCGCAGCCGGGGTCAGCCCCCTCGTCCCCGTCGACGGTGACCGTGACTGCCGGACCGCCCACACCGACACCACCGCCGATGGGCCCGACGGCGGTGAGTCCGATCATCGGGTCGGTGCTGGCTCCTCCGATGCCGGTGCCCGCGACCGACGGCAAGACGCATCTTGCCTACGAGCTGGTTCTGACCAACGCGGGCCCGCAGGACGTCACGCTCACGTCGTTGGCCGCGGTGTCCGCGGGTACTCGACTGTTGACCCTGGCCGGTGACGAGTTGGGGCACTGGACGCGGGTACTGGGCAACCCGACGCCCACGGCGACGATGCGGCCCGCCGAGACGGCTCTGGTGTGGCTGGATGTCGCCGTCGACGGGGCGAACGTTCCGACTGAAATCACCCACACCGTAGACATTTCCCTGGCGCAGCCTCAACCACCGCTGACCGCGGCCACGATGACCGAGACGATCGCGCCCACCACACCCGACAACCGGCAACCGGTCACGATCTCACCGCCGCTGTCGGGAGACAATTGGGTGGACGCCAACGGCTGCTGCGAGATGACTCCGCACCGGATGGCGGTCAGCCCGCTCAACGGGCAGCTGTGGGCGCCCGAACGGTACGCGATCGACTACATCCGCCTCACACCCGACGGCCGCTTGTTCAACGGCGACAAAAACGATCTCCAGAGTTATCCCACGTTCGGTGCGGACGTGCTCGCCGTCGCCGACGGACCCACGGTGGCGGTCGTCGACGATCTGCCCGAACAACGTCCGGGGGCCAATCCCGTTGGGCTACCGCTTGATCAGTACGCCGGAAACCGGGTGATAGAGGACATCGGCGGCGGCAACTACGTCATGTACGCGCACCTGAAGAGCGGCAGCGTCAAGGTCAAGGTTGGCGATCGGCTGACCGCCGGTCAAGTCCTCGCGGCGGTGGGCAACTCCGGCAACACGGACGGCCCGCACCTGCACTTTCAGGTGATGAGCGAGCCTGAGCCGTTGCGGGCCAACGGTTTACCGTTCCAATTCGACAGGTTCCGGCTGGATTCCCGGCTCACCCCCGAAGGAAACGACCAGGTCGCCGCCGGCGGCCCGGCGGTGTTTGCTCCAGGCGTCACGGCCGCCGAGAAAACCTTCGCGATGCCACTCTATTTGGACGCGATGACCTATCCGCGGCGGTGATCGGTATCCGTTCCACGAAGCGATATCTCGCACCGGCGGTAGCGGCCGACGCCGCATGCGTGATTTTGTTCTGCGCGGTCGGCCGCCGAAGCCACGCCGAAGGCGTCACGGTCGCCGGAGTCGCCCAGACCGCGTGGCCGTTTTTGGCCGGCGCAGCCGTCGGCTGGCTCGTTTGCCGCGGGTGGCGCAATCCGGTCGCTGTCGTCCGGACCGGTGTGCCGGTGTGGGTCTGCACCATCGTCGTGGGGATGTTGTTGCGCAAGGCAGCCTCTGGCGGCGTCGCGGTCACCTTCGTAATCGTCGCCTCGGTGGTGACAGGCGTTCTGCTGCTGGGCTGGCGGGGTGCCGCGGCGCTTGGTCGCCTGCGGGCGCGGGCGGGGAGACGCCCGACGTCTCGGGAGCACCGCGGGTAGTCACCGTCAACGTCGCGCGCAGGCCGCCCAGTGGTCCGTCGGACAGTTCGATGTCGCCGTTGTGAAGCGCGGCCTGCTGCGCGACGAGGGCCAGCCCGAGGCCCGATCCGCCCGCCGCCGCGGTGCTGCCACGCGCAAACCGGCCGAGTACCGTGCGGTGCTCGTCGGCGGGCAGGCCGCGGCCGTTGTCGTCGACGACGATGTCCATCATGTCCTCGTGTCGCTTGGCCGTCAGCACGACTCGGGTGGCGCCGCCGTGGGTGATTGCGTTGCGCACGAGGTTGTCCACCGCGAGCCGCAATCCGTTGGGCCACCCGAAGATTCTGCCCGCCTCTTCGGCCTGCACGTCGATGTCGACCACCGGTGATTGCCGCATGTTGTCGGCTGCCACACGCTCGAGAAGATCATCGACGTCGATCGGCTCGCGGTCTTCGGCCTGCGCGAGCTGTCCGGACGCCAGCTGGCCGAGCGCGGTGATGATGGCCTCGACTCGGCGCTGAGCCCGCGACAGATCGGCGACCACTTCCTGCCGTTCGTCGTCGGGCAGGTCGTGGATGCGCAGGGTGTCCAGGTCGGCGCGCATCGCGGTGAGCGGCGTGCGCAGCTCGTGGGCGGCGTTGGCGGCGAAATCCTGGGCGGCCTGAAGTGAATTCGTCATCGACGCCTGCGCCGAGGCGAGTCGCTCCAGCATGCCCGTCATCGCGTCAGACAGATCTTCGGCCTCGCGGATCCCGCGCACCGCGGGCAGCGTGTCCTGCCCGTGGCCGAGCCGCCGGGTGTGCTCGGTCAGCCGTCGCAAGGGGCGCACCGCTGGGCCGGCGAGGAGCCAGCCCAGTCCCGCGGCGACTAACACCGCCCCGGCGCCGATCAACAGGTACAGCGGAATTCGCGAGCGGTCCAGCAGAATGCTGTCCACCCGGATGCCGATGGAGACCAGGTCGGAACCGTCGGGCTCGGCCCTGTCGAATGTACGGACCCGGTAGTTGACCCCGTTCACCGGCACGGTCGATGTCCCGACCGGCAACGCCGGCAGCTGAAGGCCGCGCTGATACACGACTTCCTGCGTTCTCGCGTTGCGAATCGTCTGCAGGATCGCCCGGGGCTCGACGGTGTTGCGGTTGGGATCGACGCTGGTGTCGATGATCGCGTCGAGTCGGCGGTCCAGCT
>JAFAWC010000440.1 GCA_019242135.1 Mycobacteriaceae bacterium
TCCTCACCCTCGGGCTCGGCCAGTTCACCAGAGTCGGCTTCGGTTTCCTGCTCGGACTCCGATTCGGCTGACGTTTCAGCTTCACTGTCGGGCGCCTCGTCAGCGTGCGGCTGGGCTGTTGCTTCCGCCTCTGCCGCTACTTCGCCCTCCGTTACTTCACCCTCAGCCTCGGTCGGGTCGATTCTGGCCTCAGCGACCTCCCCCTCTGCGGCCACCTCCTGATCGGTCCCGGCCTCAGCCACCTGCCCGCCCTCAGGCTCGGCAGCCACCTCAGTTTCAGCAGGTCCCTCAGTCACCTCCGAAACTTCCGCCGGAGCGGCGTCTTCCGCCTCAGCGCCCTCGTCGCCAGCTTCGGTTTCGGTTAACTCATCCTGAGGCTCAGCCTGCTGCTCAGATTCAGCCGGCTCCTCGCCCTCAGGTGCGACCACTTCATCAGACTCAACGTCGAGCGCTTCCTCAGGCACCGCTTCGGCTTCTTCGTCAACTTCACCGCCGGACACGTCCGCAGCATCAGCCTCTCCGGCGTCTTCAGCCGCCTTTTCACCGACGACGCCGGCTTCCGGCTCGCCGGACGCCTCAGCTGCCTGAGCCTCCGCCGGCTCGGCCGCCGACTCAGGCTCACCGTCTGCCTGTTGACCCTCGCCATCCGCGCTCACCTTGTCGGCGTCGTCGTGTTCGGCAGCAACCGCCACGCCCGCGACAACACCGCTCGTCGCGGCGACCGCGGCAAGTTCTTTCGTCCACTCCACAAGCGCTGATTCCTCTGCGGACTTCAACTTCTGCGGCGTAGCCTCTTTCACCTCCGCGGGCTTCGAGAGTGGCTCCTCAGGCTTGCCAACGGGCTTGCCGACCAGTGTCGCCGGATCTTCACGGCCCTTCGGCGCAAGCACGATGTAGACGACGGCGCCGATGAAGACGAACATCGACGTGAATGAGTTGATCCGAATACCCGCAATATGCGTGGCGGTGTCGTCCCGAAGCAGTTCAACGCAGAAACGGCCGACGCAGTATGCCGCCACGTATGACGCGAACAGCCGACCATGACCGAGCTTGAAGCGGCGGTCGGCGTAGATTAGCACTACGAAGACCAACACATCCCAGATCAGTTCGTATAGAAATGTCGGTTGAACAATCTTCTCGACATGTCCTGTGGACACGCCGTTGAGATAGTCGATCGCGCCCGACGCATCGCGCCGCTCATAGATCTTCATGCCCCACGGCATGGCGGTGGGCCGGCCATAGAGCTCTTGGTTGAAATAATTGCCGAGCCGCCCAACGGCCTGCGCTAAGACGATGCCTGGCGCTATCGCGTCACCGAACGCGGGCAGCGGGATTCCGCGTTGACGACAGCCAATCCACGCGCCGACGGCACCCAGTGCGACCGCACCCCAGATCCCCAGGCCGCCGTCCCAGATCTTCAGTGCGGCAATCAATCCAGCGCCATCATCGCCGAAGTATGTTTTCCAGTCGGTCATCACGTGGTACAGCCGGCCGCCGATCAGTCCGAAAGGCACGGCCCACAGCGCGATGTCGTAGATGACACCTGGCTCCCCGCCACGGGCCACCCACCGGCGGTCGCCGATCACCAGTGCCATGATGATGCCGACGATGATGAACAGCGCGTATGCGCGAATCGGCACAAACCCCACGTGCCACACACCTTGTGGTGGGCTCGGGAAGGACGCCAGAAGACTCGTCACGCCGGAATCCTTTGCCGCACCCCGTCCGCCAGTTCCTCGGTCAGCGCGCGAAGTGTGGTGACCCCGGCATCGCCGAGCGCCGATACCAATGCTGACCCGACGATAACGCCGTCGGCGTAGGCGGCGATCTCCGCCGCCTGTTGCCGGGACCGCACGCCTAGCCCTACTCCCACAGGGATGTCCGACACCTCCCTCACCCGCTGGACCAGTTCAGGTGCCGCCTGTGACACCGCTTCCCGTGCTCCGGTGACCCCCATCGTCGACGCGGCATAGACGAAGCCACGTGACGCCTCGACCGTGGCCGCAAGGCGCTGTGGAGTCGACGACGGGGCGATGAGAAAGATGCGGTCGAGCCGGTGGCTGTCCGAGGCGGCCAGCCACTGTGACGCCTCGTCGGGAATGAGGTCGGGCGTAATCATGCCCAACCCCCCCGCGGCCGCGAGGTCGCGCGCGAACGAGTCGACTCCATACCGCAGCACAGGATTCCAATATGTCATCACGACAGCGCGACCGCCCGCATCACTGACCGCCTGCACGGCCCGGAGCGTGTCGGTCACACGTACTCCACCCCGCAGCGCCGCCTCGGTCGCTTTGGCGATCGTCGGTCCGTCCATTCCGGGGTCGGAGTACGGAATTCCCACTTCGACGATGTCGCAACCCGATTCCACGAGTGCGCCCATCGCATCGATAGACGTCGCCACGTCCGGATACCCGGTGGGCAGATATCCGATCAACGCCGATCGCCCGTGCTGGCGGCATGAGGCGAACAGCTCTGTAAGTCGACTGTTTTCAACCACGCGCAGCGTCCTCGTCGTCAAGCAGGCCGAACCATTTCGCCGCGGTCGCAACATCCTTATCGCCGCGGCCTGACAGGTTCACCACGATGATCCCGCCCCGTCCGATCTCTGCGGCCAGCGGCAGCGTGCCCGCGACAGCATGCGCCGACTCGATTGCCGGGATGATGCCCTCCGTGCGGCAGAGCAACCGGAACGCGTCCATCGCCTCAGTGTCCGTGATCGGCCTGTACTCTGCTCGGCCAGTGTCCCTGAGCAGGGCGTGTTCGGGCCCCACCCCCGGATAGTCCAATCCCGCAGAAATCGAGTGGCTTTCAATGGTCTGCCCGTCGTCGTCCTGGAGAAGGTAGGAAAACGAGCCCTGGAAAGCGCCGGGTGATCCGCCGGTGAACGTCGCTGCATGTCGACCGGTTTCGACGCCGTCGCCGGCGGCTTCAAAACCGACCAGTCGCACACCCGGATCGTCGATGAAGGCGTGGAAAATTCCGATGGCGTTCGATCCGCCACCCACGCAGGCGGTGACGGCGTCAGGCAATCGGCCAGCCCGCGAGAGGATCTGGGCGCGTGTCTCCAGGCCGATCACACGTTGAAAGTCTCGGACCATCATCGGGAACGGATGCGGGCCGGCCGCCGTCCCAAAGCAGTAGTACGTACGTTCGGCGTTGGTCACCCAATCGCGAAACGCATCATTGATCGCGTCCTTCAGCGTTTGCGAACCCGACGTCACCGACACGACTTCGGCGCCGAGCAGCCGCATCCGCGCGACGTTCAACGCTTGGCGTGCAGTGTCGACAGCTCCCATGTAGACGACGCACTCCAGCCCGAGCAACGCACACGCTGTCGCGGTGGCGACGCCGTGTTGACCTGCGCCAGTCTCGGCAATGACCCGGGTTTTGCCCATCTGCTTGGCCAGCAGAGCTTGACCAAGAACGTTGTTGATCTTGTGAGATCCGGTGTGGTTCAGGTCTTCTCGCTTCAAGAAGATGGTCGCCCCGTCGGCATGCTTGCTGAGACGGCGGGCCTCGTACAGCGGCGACGGCCTGCCGCTGTAATTGGCCTGAAGGCGATCGAGTGTGTCGAGAAAGTCCTGGTCGGCACGTGCCTTTTCATACGCCGCGGTGACCTCTTCGATCACTGCCATCAGCGCTTCGGGCACGAAACGCCCGCCGTAGACACCGAAATGCCCGCGGGTGTCAGGATCGTGTGCGGTCGGCTCAGCTACGGCCGCACTAGACCTCGGAAGTTGTGTCTCAGTCACTCTTAGCGAGCCGTTTTGGGACACGATGGATGGGTGCCTGCCGTTACCAAATCCGCAACGGCGCCACGGGGATCCCCGCTGGTCACCAACCCTTCGCCCACCAGCACCGCGTCCGCGCCGGCACCGGCGTATGCCAGCAGGTCCGCGGTGCCGCGAATGCCCGATTCGGCGATGCGGATAACGTTGGTCGGCAGGCCGGGCGCGATCCGCGCGAAGCAATCACGGTCGACTTCCAGCGTCTTGAGATCCCTGGCGTTGACGCCGATCACCCGTGCGCCGGCTTGGAGGGCCCGGTCGGCTTCCTCTTCGGTGTGCACTTCCACCAGGGCGGTCATGCCAAGAGATTCCGTACGGTCAAGCATGGCCGCCAGCGCTTGCTGTTCGAGCGCCGCGACGATCAGCAGAAGCATGTCGGCACCATGCGCCCTTGCCTCGTGGATTTGGTATGGCCGCACGACGAAGTCCTTGCGCAACACCGGAATTGATACCGCGGCGCGCACCGCGTCGAGGTCGTCGAGTGAGCCGTTGAAGCGGCGCTGCTCGGTGAGCACGCTGACGATCCGGGCGCCACCCTCCTCGTACGCGCGGGCCAGCTTAGCCGGATCGGATATTGCAGCCAGCTGACCGCGCGACGGGCTGGCACGTTTCACTTCCGCGATCACGCCGATACCAGGTTCACGCAACGCGGCCATCACGTTTCGCGGCGGCGCAGCACATTCGGCCGCGGCCTTCACGTCGGCGAGCGGAACCACCGCTTCTCGCGCGGCAACATCGGCACGAACTCCGGCGAGGATGGAGTCGAGCGTTGTCGCCGCACTCATGGCAGTAAGGGGTCCTTCCTCCGCTTTCTCACCGAGGCGTGATCGAACATCGAAAGGGTAGCCGCCATGGGGTCGCCGGTCCTCACCGACCCTCGCTAGTCGAGTCGCGGGTCGGGTCGTCGCCCTGGTCAATCGCATCCCACATCATCCGTTCCGACATGGTGGCCGATGAATCGCCGCGAACGGTGACGGCGCGCCGCCGCGACGACATCGCGTACTTCTCCGCCCGGCGCGGCCCCTTCACCGCCACCCGCATGAGCAGCACCGATGCCAGCAGCGTCGCCGCCGCAGCAGCCAGCGCGCTACCGGCACCCCAATACTGTCGTGAGCTGCTGACCAGCGACCCGACCGGCAAATCTGCCAGCCGGACGGCCCGCACCGCGACGTCGCGAATGGTCCAAAGAGTGATTGCCAGATACCCGGCCCCGGCGCTGATCACCGCGACCAGCACCGCCAACACCCGCAATGGCCAGCCCCGAACCGCCAGCGCCGCTACGGCCGCGGCCAGCAACAACACCGCGGAGGGAACCAGCGCGGTCGACCACGTGGCGCCCGACAACGTCGTCGTGCGAGGCTCGCCCAGGCCGTCGAAAGACCGCAGAACCACCCACGGCAGCCTGGACGCGACCCATAATCCGGTCGCTGCCAGCACCAACAGCAGCTGGGCGACCCGGATCACGGCGACTTGAGGGTCTCGGCTGCGGCGATCGCGTTCAGCACCGCCTTCGCCTTGTTCGCCGCCTCGGTGTATTCATAGGGCCCGTTGGAATCGGCCACGACGCCGCCGCCCGCCTGCACATATGCGGTGCCCTCACGCATCAGCGCGGTGCGAATCGCGATCGCGAAGTCGGCGTTGCCCGCGAAGTCGAGGTAGCCGACGACGCCGCCGTACAGTCCGCGCCGGGTCTTCTCGACCTCCTCGATGAGTTCCATCGCGCGAACCTTCGGGGCACCCGACAGCGTGCCGGCCGGGAAGCACGCGGTGACCGCGTCCAGTGCGCTGCGGCCCTCGGCGAGCAGCCCGGTGACCGTCGAGACCAGGTGCATGACGTGGCTGTACCGCTCGATGTGGCTGTAGTCGTCCACGCGCACGGTGCCCGGCACGCAGACCCGCCCCAGGTCGTTACGCCCCAAGTCGACGAGCATCAGGTGCTCGGCACGCTCCTTCTCGTCGGCCAGCAGCTCCTTTTCCAGCAGAAGGTCTTCCTCTTCGGTCTGACCGCGCCAGCGTGTGCCCGCGATGGGGTGGGTGGTCGCCCACCCGTCGTTAACGGTGACCAGCGCTTCCGGGCTCGAGCCGACGATCGAAAAATCAAGGCTGCCGTCGCTTTTCGGAATATTCATCAGGTACATGTATGGACTCGGGTTGGACACCCGCAGCATCCGGTACACATCGATGGGATCGGCGCTGGTGTCCATTTCGAACCGCTGCGACGGGACCACCTGGAACGCCTCACCGGCCTCGATCTCACCCACCAGCCGCTCGACGATCGCCCCGTACTCCTCGAGGGTGCGTTGAGCGCGGTGCACCGGTTCGGGTCGATCGAATGTCGCCACCGTCGACGGCAGCGGCTGGCCCAGCGCCTCGGTCATTACGTCGAGTCGGGCGACCGCGTCGTCGTATGCCCAGTCGACGCGCTCGTCGGTGCCGTTCCAGTTCACTGCGTTGGCGATCAGCGTGATCGTTCCCTCGTGGTGGTCCACGGCGGCGACATCGGTGGCGAGCAATAGCACCATGTCGGGCAGCCTCAGGTCGTCAGTTGCGAGCACGGGCAGCCGCTCCAGCCGTCGCACCAGGTCGTATGCGAAAAACCCGACCAGTCCTCCCGACAGTGGGGGCAGATCGGACAGCGGTTCGCTCGCCAGCAGACCCATCGTGGCGCCCAACGCCGTGAGCGGGTCACCACCACGCGGGGCGTCCTGCGGCGTGACACCGATCCACGCCGCTTCATCGTTGTGCACGGTGAACGCGGAGGGGGCAGAGGCACCGATGAACGACCACCGCGACCACGACCTGCCGTTCTCTGCGGACTCCAGAAGGAACGTGCCGGGTCGATTGGCGGCCAGTTTGCGGTACGCCGACAGCGGCGTCTCGCTGTCGGCGAGAACCTTGCGGGTGACGGGCACGAACCGGTGCTCGACCGCCAGCGCACGAAACTGTTCGCGCGTGGTCGTCACGGTCAGATCCGCCGTCGAGGTCACGTCGATATCTTCCCACCTTCGAGGTGTGCACCCGGCCGGGCGTAGCGTGTTCACCTATGAAACGTGGCGACCTCGTCGATGAGTTCGAACTGCCGGATCAGACCGGCACCGAGCGCAAGTTCAGCGATTTTTTGACCGACGGACCCGTGGTCCTGTTCTTCTACCCTGCTGCGGGAACACCCGGATGCACCCGGGAAGCGTGCCACTTCCGCGATTTGGCAAAGGAATTCGCCGACGTGGGTGCGTCCCGCGTCGGGATCAGCACGGACCCGGTGGGCAAGCAGGCCAAGTTCGCCGAGAACCACAGCTTCGACTTTCCGGTGCTGTCGGACGCCGACGGCACCGTGGCCTCAACCTTCGGCGTCAAGCGCGGACTGCTCGGCAAGTTGAGTCCCGTGAAACGGACCACGTTCGTGATCGACACCGACCGCAAAGTCCTCGACGTGATATCCAGCGAGGTCAACATGAACACCCATGCGGATAAGGCGCTGGAGATCCTGCGGGCACGCCAGAGCGCTTAGCAGATCCGAACCTAGCTGTCGCCGGTCAGCAACACATCCGCGTCGAAACAGCTGCGCTCCCCGGTATGGCAGGCGCCGCCCACCTGGTCGACCTCCAGCAAGACAGTGTCGCCGTCGCAATCCAGCCGTACCGAGTACACGTGCTGCGTGTGCCCTGAGGTGGCGCCTTTTACCCAGTGCTGCCGGCGCGACCGCGAGTAGTAGGTGGCCTGGCGGGTTTCGAGGGTGCGCGCCAGCGCGATGTCGTCCATCCACGCCACCATGAGCACCTTGCCGGTGCCGCGCTCTTG
>JAFAWC010000486.1 GCA_019242135.1 Mycobacteriaceae bacterium
CCGGAAGAAGTTCTCGACGAATTCGGGTCTGCCGTTGAATCGCGCGCGCAGTTCCGGGTTCTGGGTGGCGACACCCACCGGGCAGGTGTCGAGGTGGCAAACCCGCATCATGATGCAACCGGCGACCACCAGCGGCGCCGTCGAGAACCCGAACTCCTCGGCCCCCAACAGCGTTGCGATCACGACGTCCCGGGCGGTGCGCATCCCCCCGTCCGCCTGGATGGTGATCCTGTCGCGCAAGCCGTTGAGCACCAGCGTCTGCTGGGTGTCGGCCAGCCCGATCTCCCACGGCGCACCTGCGTGCTTGAGCGACGTCAGCGGTGCGGCCCCGGTGCCGCCGTCGTGACCCGAGATCAGCACCACGTCCGCGTGCGCCTTCGACACCCCGGCCGCGACCGTGCCGACGCCGACCGAACTGACCAGCTTCACGTGGATGCGCGCCTGATCATTGGCGTTCTTCAGGTCGTGGATGAGTTGCGCGAGGTCTTCTATCGAGTAGATGTCGTGGTGCGGCGGCGGCGAAATCAGGCCGACACCGGGGGTCGAGTGGCGCGTCTTGGCGATGTTCGGGTAGACCTTGAAGCCGGGAAGTTGGCCGCCCTCACCCGGTTTGGCGCCCTGTGCCATCTTGATCTGGATATCGGTGGCGTTGACCAGATAGTCGCTCGTGACGCCGAACCGACCGGAGGCGACTTGCTTCACCGCGCTGCGCCGCTGCGGGTCGTAGAGTCGGTCGACGTCTTCGCCGCCCTCGCCGCAATTGGACCGGCCGCCGATTCGATTCATCGCGATCGCCATCGTCTCGTGCGCCTCTGCGGAGATCGAACCGTAACTCATTGCCCCGGTGTTGAATCGGCTGCAGATCGAGTCGACCGACTCGACCTCGTGAAGCGCAACCGGCCCCCTGAGCCCCGTCCTGAATTCGAATAGTCCCCGCAGGGTGCCCCCCTCGCGCGACAGCCGGTTGACCTCGTTGCTGTATTGCCGGAAAACGTCCTCGCGACGGGTGCGGGTCGAGTGCTGAAGCAGGAAAACCGTTTCCGGTGTGAACAGATGCAACTCGCCTTCGCGCCGGAACGCATACTCGCCACCGGTCTCGAGCCGGCGATGCACCCGCTCGGTCGGGTTGTCCGGGTATGCGCGGCGGTGGCGAAGCTTGACCTCCTCGGCGATGACGTCGAGACCAACACCGCCGAGCTTGCTCGGTGTGCCGGTCAGATACTCGTCGATGACCGCTTTGTCGAGGCCGATGGCCTCGAAGGCCTGTGCGCCGGTGTAGGACGCGACGGTGGAGATCCCCATCTTGCTCATCACCTTCATCACGCCCTTACCGAGAGCGGTGAGATAGTTGCGGACCGCGGCCGCGATCTCGATCCCGGTGAGCTCACCCTCACGGATAAGGTCCTCGATTGACTCGAAGGCCAGATAGGGGTTGACCGCCGCCGCGCCGTAGCCGATCAGCAACGCGATGTGGTGGACTTCGCGCGCGTCGCCGCTTTCGACGATGAGTGCGACCGAGGTTCGCTGCTTGGTGCGCACCAGGTGATGGTGGACGGCCGCGACCGCCAACAGCGAGGGGATCGGAGCCCGGGTGTGGTCGGAGTCGCGGTCGGAGAGGACCAGTGTGCGCACGCCCGCGGCGATCGCGGCACTGGCCCGGTGCCGGAGGCCTTCGATTGCGTCGGTGAGTCCCGCGCCGCCACGTTCGACCTCGTACAGGGCCCGCAGAACCGTGGCCGTCAGGCCGGGATGGTCGCCGTCGTCGTTGATGTGGACGATTTTGCTCAGCTCGTCGTTGTCGAGCACGGGCCAGCGCAGCAGGATTTGGCGACACGACGCCGCCGACGGCGCGAGCAGGTTTTGCTCGGGACCCATGACGCGGGCCAGCGATGTGACGATCTCTTCGCGGATCGCGTCCAGCGGCGGATTGGTCACCTGTGCGAACAGTTCGACGAAGTAGTCATAGAACAATTTGGGGCGCTGCGACAGAACAGCGGAGGGAGTGTCGGTTCCCATCGAGCCCAACGGTTCTGCACCAGACGCCGCCATCGGCGTGAGCAGGATTCGCAGCTCTTCTTCGGAATAACCGAAGGCAACCTGACGGTGCACCACCGAATCATGATTGGGTTGCAGGCGACTGCGGTCGGGCAATCCGGTCAGGTCAAGCAGTCCGGCATGCAGCCATTCGCCATACGGCTGGGACTGCGCCAATTCTCGCTTGATCTCGTCGTCGCCGACGATGCGGCCGGCCGCGGTGTCGATCACAAACATCCTGCCCGGTTCCAAGCGACCCTTTGCCACGACCTGGGCTGACGGGATGTCGAGCACACCGCTCTCACTGGCGAGAATGACCCGATCGTCGATGGTGCGCCACCAGCGTCCGGGGCGTAAGCCGTTGCGGTCCAGCACTGCTCCGACAACTGTGCCGTCGGTGAACGTGACGCACGCCGGCCCGTCCCAGGGCTCCATGATCGACGACTGGAATGCCCAGAACGCCCGAAGGGCGGGCTCCATTGTCGTGTTGTTCTCCCATGCCTCGGGGATCATCATCATCACCGCGTGGGGCAGGCTTCGGCCGCCGAGGTGCAACAGCTCGAGGACCTGGTCGAAAGACGCGGAGTCAGACGATTCCGGAGGGCAGATCGGTGACAACCGACTCAGATCGCCGGTGATGTGCGTACTGGAAAGCATTGCTTCGCGGGCATGCATGCGGTTGCGGTTGCCCCGCACGGTGTTGATTTCACCATTATGTGCGATGAAACGGAACGGGTGCGCCAGCGGCCACGAAGGAAAGGTGTTCGTGGAGAACCGGCTGTGCACGATGGCGATCGCGGTGCGGCACCGCTCGTCGCGAAGATCTGGAAAGTACTGCGGTAGTTGGGCGGTGGTGAGCATGCCCTTGTAGCAGATCGTGCGGCTCGACAGGGACGGGAAGTAGACGTCGGCACCCGCGTCGGCGCGCTTGCGCAGCGGGTACACGCGCCGGTCGAGGTCGATGCCGCTGGACCTGGCGCCGCCGTGCTCGGGTGCGGCAACGAACAGCTGCGACATGAACGGCATGCAACTCAGCGCGCTCATGCCGACCTCGGCGCCGTCGGGATCTACCGGCAGGTCGCGCCAGCCGAGGACTTCCAGCCCCTCCTCGACGGCGATGTGTTCGACCCGGCGGCGGGCCGCAGCGCGCGCTAACGGATCCTGAGGCGAAAAGCACAGACCGGCGGCGTAGGTGTTGTCGCCGTCGGGGGCGGGCGGGGGCAGTTCGAATTCGACGACGGCGTCGAACAGTTCGACCGGCAGCTGCAGCAGCACGCCGGCACCGTCGCCGCTGTTTGTCTCCGCGCCGGCGGCGCCACGGTGTTCGAGATGCTCGAGAGCCAGCAGACCGTCGGCGAGGATTTCATGAGATCGCCGGCCACGGATGTCGGCGAGCACAGCCACACCGCACGAGTCATGTTCGTGCGCAGGGTCGTACAGGCCC
>JAFAWC010000507.1 GCA_019242135.1 Mycobacteriaceae bacterium
GGCATTTACGCGCGGCGCGCCCGGATCGCCGCCCTGATCAAGTTCGCGATTCTTTGCGGCGCACTCGGATACGTCGCCGCGGGTCAAATCCCCTCGGCCCGGATGCCCGGGCGCCGGTGATCGTACGACCGCTCTCGGCTGGGGCGGTGCGAGCCGCGTCGCTGTCACATCCCGGTGGCGAGTTCGGTGAAGATATTGGTCAAATCGACGAGCAGCACGTCGATCAGCGACGGCGTCGTTTGCGGCGCGGGAAGCGTATAGGCCGTCGCGGTTCCCTCATCGGTGTGGATCTGGATCGTCTGCCCTGGCGTGCCGGGAATCGCGGTGCCGTCGAGCATATCGTTGACCCAGCCCGCCGACAGCTGGACAAGAGCGGCGGTATCCTGCGGATACGGGAAACCCGCCACAACGTACTCGGCGAACTGCGTCAATGGGTTACCGCCCTGCACGGCGTCGCCGTGCGTACCGCCTTTCAACTCCACACCGGTGAACATGCCCGGCCGCGCCGCGACCAGCGCATTTGCAGTCGCCCCCAATTGGTTCCAATAGCTTGGCGGGGAAGCGATCAGCAGAATCGGCACAGATGCGGGGATCTTTTTGACGTTGGCGCTGAACTGTTCGAGATCAGTGGTGGCGCCGTCGAGGAGGATCACGCCGGCCAGGTCGCCGCCGGAACCGTTGGCGATCATGTCGGCCGCCGCGCCGGTCACCAATTGGCCCCCCTCGGAATGCCCGACGAGCACCACCTTTTGCGGCAGGGTGACCGGGTGGCCGGCTGCTGATGACGCGCTGGCGGTGAGGGCTGCGCGATTGCCGGTGAACAGATCGGCGGTCGCCTGCTGCATCGCCGCGCCGCCCAGCCAGTAGCCGTCGGCTTGATAGAAGGCCGTCACGGTCGGTACGACGACGATGCTGTCGGTCTGCTCGGCAAGATCGGCCGCGGTGTAGCTGTACATCGCGCCGGTTGCCAGCGCGCCGTTCTGGAAATAGATGAGTCCCTTGGGGTTCGGATCGTCAGGGAAGTACCAGTCCGCCGGCACGGTGCAATTGCTGTTGTTGCACGGCAGTTGCAGTGTCGAGCTCTTCACCGTGACCGTGCTGCCCGGCGGGACCTGTGGCGGACCCTGAATGAACCGCTCTGCGGCGTTGAAGACGTCGCCCACCGCCGTCTCGATCAGACCGGAAATCTGTTGTATCAGAGTGGGCTGGGCGGTGGTCTGCACCTGCGCCGCAGCGTTCAGCGGGTTCATCGGCGCCGCAACCGCAGGATCGAATTCACGCCGCGCCGCGGCGGCAATCGTCCACACCGCGGGCGGCGCACCCGGCGGGGCGCCAGGAAGGCCTGTCGCCATCGGGTTGAGCACAACCTGGATCAGCGTCGACACCACCCCAGGCCGAGGCGCAGGGGTGAGCGCAGCTGATGGCTTCGGCGTCGGCGCGACCTGGGACACGGCCTCCGAGCTCACCACCGCCGACGAACGCGCTGCGGGCGACCGCGCGTCCGGCAATGCCCCGCCGACCGGGTTGGTGATGGACTCCTGCGTGACGGCAGGCGCCGTGTCGGCGGCCCGCGGCGGGCTCGATAGCAGCGGCACAGGGATCAGCGAACGCGGTTGCCGCAGATCAGATGTGACCGTGTTGTCCGTCGTGGACATGAGCTCGTTGGCGTTGTTTCGGGCCGCAGGTGTCCTGGTCGTCGTAACGACCGGTTTGTGCTTGGCGTCGACGCCGGCGAATGAGCTGGGGACGTCGGGCACGACGCTCAATCGCAATCCCGGCGGCCTGAGGGTCGACGCTTCGTTGTTGCTCGGCGATGTCTTTGGCTGCCACGGCCCCTTTGTGCCTGGTCCCGGATTCGAGTCGGTGTGCGACGGCGTACCCGCCGAGGACGCAGCGCTGTCCGCCGAGGCGATTCCGCAGCCCACCCCCAAGGTGACTGCGGTTCCGATCCCCAGGGCCACAGCAAGCTTCCCGACGCGCCCCACATATCCCGATCGGTTCACTTCGGCCCCAGCGATTGCGAGATAACGGCATCCGACCAAGCCGCCAGAGTGTGAAGCGTCTCACGTTCTCCCGACTGACGGCAACCAAGGAAGTGTTGCTGAAGCAGCCCGCACCCGTGCGCCTGTTGTCGGGCTGACGAGCTCGGGCGGACAAGATGTGGTCACGTGTGGCACGACGTTCACGTCTGCGGGCGGTCGCTCTAGCGTTGTCGGCGAACTGCACCCCGCAGTTCTGCACCATGACCCGGTCACCGATCGCGCGGGGCCGGCCCTGCCGGTGCCGGCGCGGGTACCACCGGCCGGTCTAGCCGATCGGTCAGTTGAGCGCCCAGTCGCTCACCGCGCTCGCGCCGGCCGGTGCCGTGGTGTCGGGGTAAGGATCGATGGTGGTGTCACCCATACTTGTCTCCCTGCGTGTTCGGGCTGATAGACAGCGGAGAAGCCTTCGAGGCGGCCGAACAGATAGCACCACACGTAGCAGGGCG
>JAFAWC010000114.1 GCA_019242135.1 Mycobacteriaceae bacterium
TGGACCTGATGCTGCCCGGCATGAACGGCATCGACGTGTGCCGGGTGCTGCGGGCCGACTCCGGCGTTCCGATCGTGATGCTGACCGCCAAGACCGACACGGTCGACGTGGTGCTGGGCCTCGAGTCGGGAGCCGACGACTATGTGATGAAGCCGTTCAAGCCCAAGGAACTGGTTGCCCGCGTGCGTGCCCGGCTGCGGCGCAACGAGGACGAGCCCGCCGAGATGCTGTCGATCAGCGACGTGGACATCGATGTCCCGGCCCACAAGGTCACCCGTCAGGGCGAGCAGATCTCGCTCACACCACTGGAGTTCGACCTGCTGGTGGCGTTGGCGCGCAAACCGCGGCAGGTGTTTACTCGTGATGTGCTGCTCGAACAGGTATGGGGGTACCGGCATCCGGCCGATACCCGGCTGGTGAACGTGCACGTGCAGCGCCTGAGGGCCAAGGTCGAGAAGGATCCCGAGAACCCGCAAGTGGTGCTGACTGTTCGAGGAGTGGGATACAAGGCCGGACCGCCATGATTGTGACCGCTCGGCGGTCGCAATGATTTTGACCGCTCGGCGGTCGCCGTGATTTTGACCGCTCGGCGGTCGCCGTGATCTGGAGCTCGAGGCGGCGCATTCACCGGCGTTCTGCTCCATTTCTGCGCGGGTTGAGTGCGTTGAGCCGAGCGATGGGTCTCGCGTGGCGCCGATCGCTGCAGTTGCGGGTGGTGACCCTGACTCTCGGGTTGTCCCTGCTTGTGATCATGGCGCTGGGATTCGTCCTGACCAGCCAGATCACCGACCGTGTGCTCGATGCCAAGGTCCGTGCGGCAACCGCGGAGATCGAGCACGCCCGCACCACCGTCAGCGGCATTGTCGGCGGCGAGGAAAGCCGGTCGTTGGACAGCAGCCTGCAGCTGGCCCGAAACACCCTCATCGACCGAAAGACCGATCCCGCCGTGGGCAGCGGGCTGGCCGGCGCGTTCGACGCCGTGCTCGTGGTGCCCGGCGACGGCCCCCGCGCCGCGACGTCCGCGGGACCGGTCGCGCAGGTTCCCCAATCGCTGCGTGATTTCGTGAAGGCCGGACAGGTCAGCTATCAGTACGCCACCGTGCACACCGACGGATTCAACGGCCGGGCCCTGATCATCGGCAGCCCCACCACCGGGCCGGTATCCAATCTCGAGCTGTACCTCATCTACCCGCTGTCCAGCGAGGAGAGCACGATCGCGCTGGTGCGCGGGACCATGCTGACCGGAGGCGTGGTGTTGCTGGTGCTGCTCGCGGCGATCGCGCTGTTGGTCGCCCGCCAGGTGGTGCAGCCCGTGCGCTCGGCGTCGCGGATCGCCGAGCGGTTCGCCGAGGGGCATCTCACCGAGCGGATGCCCGTGCGCGGCGAGGACGACATGGCGCGACTTGCGGTCTCGTTCAACGACATGGCCGAAAGCTTGTCGCGACAGATCACTCAACTCGAGGAATTCGGCAACCTGCAGCGGCGGTTCACCTCCGACGTCAGCCACGAGCTGCGCACCCCGCTGACCACGGTGCGGATGGCCGCCGACCTGATCTACGACCACAGCGAGGATCTCGACCCGGCGCTGCGCCGCTCCACCGAGTTGATGGTCAGCGAGTTGGACCGCTTCGAGACGCTGCTGAACGACCTGCTCGAAATCTCGCGCCACGACGCGGGTGTCGCCGAGTTGTCCGTGGAGCCCGTGGATTTGAGGGAGACCGTGCGCAGCGCGCTCGACGACGTCGGGCATCTCGGCGAGGACGCGGGTGTCGACGTGCGCTCGGATTTGCCCGATCACGAGGTGATCGCCGAGGTCGATCAGCGCCGCGTCGAGCGGATCCTGCGCAACCTGATCGCCAACGCGATCGACCACGCCGAAAACAAGCCGGTGGAAATCCGGATGGCCGACGACGACGACACGGTCGCCGTGACGGTCCGCGACTTCGGGGTCGGCCTGCGTCCGGGCGAGGAGAAGCTGGTATTCAGCCGGTTCTGGCGGTCGGACCCGTCACGGGTGCGGCGCTCGGGCGGGACCGGGCTGGGGTTGTCGATCAGCATCGAAGACGCCCGCCTGCACCAGGGCCGGCTGGAGGCCTGGGGCGAGCCGGGCAAGGGGGCATGTTTCCGGTTGACGCTGCCGCTGGTTCGGGGTCACAAGGTCACGACGAGCCCGCTTCCGCTGAAACCTCTTGCGCCCGAACGCAAAGAGCGGCGGTCTTCGCGTCAGCGAGAGCCGGCGGAAAGCCTATGAGGCGCCGCGCGGCCATTGGCCTTCTGGCGTGCTTGGTGCTGGCGGTGGCGGTGTTCGGGTCCGCGTGCGCCGGCGTGCCGTCGTCGTCGGCGCCGCAGGCCATCGGCACCGTGGAAAGGTCGACCCCCCCTAGCCTGCCCAAACCGACGCCGGCGATGGACCCCGACCAGCTGCTGCGTGAATTCCTCAAGGCCACGGCGGACCCGGCCAACCGGCACCTGGCGGCGCGCCAGTTTCTCACCGAGTCGGCGTCGCGCGGCTGGGACGACGCGGGCAGCTCGCTGCTGATCGACAACGTAGTGTTCGTCGAAACCCGTAGCGCTGAGCGGGTTTCGGTGACCATGCACGCCGACATCCTCGGGTCGCTGTCCGACGTCGGGGTCTTTGTAACCGGCGAGGGCGCGTTGCCCGACCCCGGGCCGATCGAGCTGGTCAAGACGAGCGGCGGCTGGCGCATCGACCGGCTGCCCAACGGCGTGTTCTTGGACTGGCAGCAGTTCCAGGAAACCTACAAGCGGCACGACCTGTACTTCGCCGACCCGACCGGCAAGACCGTCGTGCCCGATCCGCGCTACGTCGCGGTGTCCGACCCCGACCAGCTGCCCACCGAGCTGATGAGCAAGCTGAACGCGGGGCCGCGCCCGGAGATGACCAATTCGGTGCGCAACATGCTGGCCTCGCCGCTGAGGCTGCGCGGGCCGGTGACGCGCGCGGACGGCGGCAAGACCGGGATCGGTAAGGGCTACGGCGGCGCGCGAGTCGAGTTGGAGGGCCTGTCGACCACCGACCCGCACAGCAGGCAGTTGGTTGCGGCGCAGATCATTTGGACCCTCGCGCGGGCGGATATCTCCGGGCCGTATGTGATCGACGCCGACGGCGCGGCCCTAGACGATCGGTTCGCCAACGGTTGGGAAGCCACCGACGTCGCCTCCACCGACCCGGGTGCCGACGACGGGGCGGCGGCAGGGTTGCACGCGTTGATCGGCGGATCGCTGGTGTCGGTGGACGGCGAAAACGCGCCGCGGATGCCGGGTTCGTTCGGTCAGATGCCGGACCAGAAGCTAGCCACCCTGTCGCGCACCGGCCGCGACGTGGCATCGGTGGTGGCCCTTCGCGGCGGCCAGCCCGACGCCGCCGCGTCGCTGTGGATCGGTCCCAGCGGTGGGGTGGCGCTCGAAGCGACCGACGGGCACACGATCACCCGCCCCAGCTGGGCGTTGGACAACGCCGTCTGGGTGGTTGTCGACAGCGGCAACGTCGTGCGGGTGATCCAAGACGCCGCGTCCGGGCAGCCGGCCCGCATCCCGGTCAACGCAACGGCGGTGACCACGGGTTTCCCCGGTGCCATCAACGAGTTGCAGCTCTCGCGCGACGGGACGCGCGCCGCGATGATAATCAATGGCCAGGTGATTCTTGCGACTGTGGAGCTGACGCCGGGCGGGGAGTATGCCCTGACCTATCCCCGTCGGCTCGGGTTCGGGCTCGGATCATCGGTGGTGTCGCTGTCGTGGCGCACCGGCGACGACATCGTCGTCGGCCGCGCCGACCCGCAGCATCCGGTGTCCTACGTCAACCTCGACGGAGTGAACTCCGACGCCCCGAACCGCAACGTCGTGTCGCCGGTCTCGACCGTGGCGGCCAATCCCTCAACGGTGTATGTCGCGGATCAACGGGGTGTGTTGCAGTTGAGCAGCGCGGTGCCCGACAACGAACCGCGGTGGGTCGATGTGCGTCCGCTGATGGTCGCGGGCGCGATTCCGGTGCTGCCGGGCTGACACGTGGGGCTGCGGTCGTCAGGCTAAGCTCGGGGCCGTGACGGAGCCGACAAACAACGGGCCCGACGAGCCCGCAGCCGCAAAGCCGACCCACGCCGAGCCGAGCCACGTCGAACCGACCGAAGCCGAGCCGACCGAAGAAGCCGCCGAGCCGGCCGAAGAAGCCGCCGAGCCGGCCGAAGAAGCCGCCGAGCCGGCCGAAGAAGCCGCCGAGCCGGCCGAAGAACCGACCGCAGAGTCCGAAGCCCCGGCGGCCGAGTCC
>JAFAWC010000322.1 GCA_019242135.1 Mycobacteriaceae bacterium
CCAGCATCGGGTTGGGCATCAGCAGACAGCGGGTGGGTTGGCCGGGCGCGCCCGCGCTGACGGCTACGCCACCCTGCTCGGCGACCACGGCAAGAATCTCGGCGAAGTCCGAGCCCGACACCCACGCGTTGACGTCCATCTTCTGGCCGTAGCCGACGTCGGGAGCCTCCGACGGTGTCCCAGCGGCCACCCGGTAATCCTTGCCGCCCAATACAAAACGGTGCCCGCCGCTGTGCAGGTGCAGCGCGCTACCCATCGTCATGCCGTTGGTGACCCCCCACACGCCCAGCTTCGCATCACGCAACGAATACGCGTCGCCGCGCCGGTTACTGGCCGTCAGTATGTCGCCGGCAACGTCGATGTAAATCTTCCGGCGTTGCGACCACCGGTAGAACCCGTAGCCACACACGAGGATGAGGCCGACAACGCCGTACCGGAAAACACGATCGAGGATGTCGGCCGAGTCGCCGCGGCGGCTCCCGATGACGCCGTGTTCGGCCGCCATCATCGGGATGAAGATCACCACGTACATGACCGCGACCACGCCGATCATGACGAAAAATCCGATGAACGGGTTCTTGAACATGGCCGCCCATTTGCCCGCCCAGCTCGAGCCCATGGTCGGGCCATGCGCGACGTAACGGCGCGGCACCGCAGGTTGGTTCATCGCCGGTTGGTACATGCCCTCACCTCGCTGCTGCGCTATGCCAAAGATTGACAGCAAATCTACAGCCGGACCGGCTCTTCTAGTGCGCAGATCATCAAACGTCGGTCGACTGGGCATGCTGACGGACCGCCCCAGCGTTCTACCAGGGCCCGAAAAGCCTCGGGCACATCACGCCAGGCGGTCCCACCCGTGGCGCCTGTGAGTCACATTCGGGAAGGATTGCATGGCGCATGATGACGGCACCGCACAGGCAGCGATTACCCTCGCGTGTGTGGCAGTCGAGTCAACCATGCTTGCCCTGGGCACTCCGGCGCCCGCCTTCGAATTGCCGGACACGAGCGGCAGAGTCGTCCGGCTCGTCGACTTCGATGCCGCCCCTGCACTTGTCGTGGTGTTCATGTGCAACCACTGCCCGTACGTGCAGCGGGTGGCGGGTGGCCTCGCCCAATTGGGCACCGATCTCGCCGAGCGCGGGGTGGCGATGGTCGGCATATCGGCCAACGACGTGGCGCGCTACCCGCAGGACAGCCCCGAAGAAATGGCCAAAGAGATCGCGAGGCACGGCTGGACGTTTCCGTACCTCTACGACGAGAGCCAACACGTGGCGCTCGCCTACACCGCGGCGTGCACACCGGACACGTTCGTCTTCGACGCCCAGCGGCGGCTCGTGTACCGCGGCCAACTCGACGCCGCGCGCCCGAGCAACGACCTGCCCGTCACCGCGGCCGATGTCCGCGCCGCCGTCGACGCGGTGCTGGGCGGCACACCGGTCCCCGCCGATCAGATTCCCGCGGTGGGCTGCGGCATCAAGTGGAAGCCCGGTAACGAACCCGGCTATTGAGCAGCCCGGATGAGCCGAGGACACCCGTACCGCATTGATGTCGCGCCCTGCGGTACGAAAGACTTGCTGGAGGCCAACCGGCTGCAGCAATACAGGCAATCGACGGAGTGAACACCGTGAGCCGTAACCGTATCGTCGCCGCTGGGATGCGGCGCACAGCGACGCTCGTCGTCGCCGCGGTGGTGTTCGCCGGCTGTACGACCACCAAGTCCGGCGCGCCGCACCCCCCGACGACGATGGCCGCCAGGCCGATCACCGTGGCCAGGATGGACGACCCGGAGCCGACCGCCGCTGCGACCACGCCCGCGGGCGCGCAACCGCGGCTGGCATCGGATCCCGCGCAGCTGGCCGATGACCTCGTCGCCGACGAGCAAGCGCTGCGTGACCCGTCGACGCCGGAGGCAGCGCTGGCCGCGGCGGCACGCCGCCAGCAGGCCGCCTACCGCGCCATCGGGCGCCACCCTGAATGGGATGGCCTCACCCGACCGCGGATCCCGCAGTCGTTGCTCGAGGTGTACGACCGCAATGTCGACGCCCGCCGGGCGCTCACCGCAATGACACGCGGGAAGGACACGCTGCCCGCGTGGCGCATCGAGCCGCCGGCTCCGGCTGACGAGCTGTTGAGTTACTACCGCGATGCGGAGTCGCAGTCCGGTGTCGGCTGGAACTACCTGGCCGCGATCAACCTGATCGAGACCCGCTTCGGCAGCATCATCGGCGTGAGCGACGCCGGTGCGCAGGGCCCAATGCAGTTCTTGCCCGCGACATTCGCCACCTACGGCGCGGGCGGTGACATCAACTCGTCCCACGACGCCATCTTGGCGGCGGGCCGCTACCTCGCCGCCAACGGCTTTGCCAACAGTCCTGACCAAGCCATCTACCAGTACAACCACGCCCACGAATATGTGCAGGCGGTCAACGACTACGCAGCGCTGCTCGCAGCCGATCCCGCCGCGTTCGCCGACTACTACCGCTGGGACGTGTACTACTACACGTCGGCCGGTGACGTACTCCTACCCATCGGTTATGCCGCGACGTCACGGATTCCGGTCAACGACTACCTGGCGACCCACCCGCAATAGCTCGCGCCGCCTCTCAGCGAATCCATGCGGCCCCCGATCCGTGGCCCGCCCGCCATCCCCGGGATGCTATTCTCGGCAAACCTCGGACTTCGGTGCGAACCGCGGCCCCCGAAGCGCCGAACGTGTGCCCAGTGCCAAGATTTGGCCACTTTTTCGCACTGAACGCACGCTCGGTGAGCTGCGCACACGGCAAACGGGTGCACACCCGCCCAAACAGGACCACACCCGCCAAACGGAAACCACACCCGCCACACAGGACCACACCCGCCAAACAGGACCACAGACAGAAGGACCGACGACATGGCCGGCAGGCACCGCAAACCCGGCAGGCATCGCACACCGACCAGAAGCCGCAGGACGCGGCTGCCCAGCCTGACCGCGACCGCCGTGAGGGCGACCAGCCTGACCGCGGCCGCCGTGAGGACGACCAGCCTGACCGCGGCCGCCGTGACCGCGACCTGCCTGACGACGGCCCTCTCGACAGGCACCACGGTGACCCTGCCGGCAGTGCAGCTGACCGCGCTCATCACACCGGCCAACTCGACGGCGCAGATCTTCGCCGGCTCCAGTTATTACAACCGCAACTGGACGATCTACGGCACGCCGCAAGTCGTGCCGTTCCTCGCCGGACCTCAAGGCATCGTCAGCGCGGTGGACCAGGCCTCGGCGAGGGAGGGCAACACCCCGGGCATCGTCGTGCTGTCGTCCGGGTGGGCTGCCGGACAGACCAGCACCGCGCTCGCGATCATGCAGGCCAAAAGCGATCCGGCCATCCAGAACCTCAAACTCATCGTGCTCGACAACAACACCAACCGCGCGGGCGGCGGATTCTGGACCACCTACTGGATGTTCGCTCCGCTGCTGTTCACCTCGGCGGCGCCGACGCCTGCCAACACCAACGCGCCGGTCTTGGATGTCGCCTACGAATACAACATCAACTCGGATGCGCCCACCTACCCGATAGACCTCGTCGCCGACCTCAACAGCCTGGTCGCCTACGTCTACGACTACGGCGCGCAGTCGAGCGCTCCGGTGCCGCAAGCGGCGATAACCGACGCGGAAAACCCGCAGGGCCCGCACTACCATTACATCGTTGCGCCCAACGGCACCGTCCTTGCCCAGATTCCGGTGCAGGGCAACATCACCTACGTGACGTTCGAGTCCAACCGGCTGCCCCTCGTGCGCCCGCTGCTGCTGCTCCCGGGCGGCAACATTCTCGCCGACGCCGTGGAGCCGTTTCTCACGGCGCTCGTCGACTGGGGGTACAAGGACAACCAGCCGATACCGGCGAATCCGGGGGTCACCAGACCGGTCGGCCTGCTGCCATCGCTCACCGAGGACGCCACCGCCATCCAGCAGGTACAAACGTCTGTGCCACAGGGCGTGCAAGCAGGCGTGGCCGCCGCGCAAAAGGACGCGGCCGACCCCGCTACCGTGCTGAGCGCCCCGCTCAACGAAATCAACCGCACCGCAGGTACGTCGGTGACAACGATTCCGACGGTCCCCAGTCCCTTCAGTTTGTCGACGAACAATGTTGCCGGGAAACGGGTTACGACTCCGTCAAGCTCGACGAGCACCCCGACGCCGAAAACCAATCCGGTGCAGCAGGCACTCGGCACTCTCACCAGCGCGTTGCCGCACGGGCACAAAAATTAACGAAGGTCATCCAGTTTGAACACCCTGCGCGCGTTTCCCGCCAGGTACAAGTCTCGCGTTTCCGCGCCGAGATCGAGGTCGCTCAGCCCGTCGAGAGCATGCGT
>JAFAWC010000633.1 GCA_019242135.1 Mycobacteriaceae bacterium
GCCTTGGAATTCATTCGGGGTCGCTTTCGGTCAGCGGGGTGCCGTCGCGCAGATGCGGCGCCAACACGTTGTCGTACATATTCAGTGCGCTGGCGATGGCCATGTGCATGTCGAGGTACTGGTAGGTGCCCAGCCGGCCGCCGAACAGCACCTTTGCCGACGCGGTCTCGGCTTTCGCCCGGGCGCGGTAGGCGCCCAGCAGCGCCCGGTCGGCCTCAGTGTTGATCGGATAGTACGGCTCGTCGTCGTCTTCGGCGAACCGCGAATACTCGCGCATGATCACGGTCTTGTCGACCGGATAGTCGCGCTCGGGGTGGAAATGCCGGAACTCGTGGATCCGTGTGTAAGGCACGTCGAGGTCGTTGTAGTTCATCACCGGGGTGCCCTGGAAGTCACCCCTCGGCATCACTTCCACCTCGAAATCCAGCGTCCGCCAACCCAATCTGCCCTCGGCATAGTCGAAGTAGCGGTCGAGCGGCCCGGTGTAGACCACCGGAGCGCCGGGACTCTCGGCGCGCAGCTCGTCGCGGACATCGAACCAATCGGTGTCGAGCCGCACCTCGATGCGCTCGTCAGCGGCCATGTTCTCAAGCCACGCGGTGTACCCGTTGACAGGCAGGCCCTCATAGGTGTCGTTGAAGTACCGATTGTCGAAGGTGTACCGCACCGGCAGGCGGGTGATGTTGCCGGCGGGCAACTCTTTCGGGTCGGTCTGCCACTGTTTTTGGGTGTAGCCCTTGACGAACGCCTCGTAGAGCGGCCTGCCGATCAGCGAAATCGCCTTCTCCTCGAGGTTTTGCGCGTCGGCGGTGTCGATCTCGCCGGCCTGCTCGGTGATCAGCTTGCGCGCCTGGTCGGGAGAGAAGTAGCGGCCGAAGAACTGCGACACCAGTCCGAGCCCCATCGGGAACTGGTAGGCCTGCCCGTGGTGCATCGCGAAGACCCGGTGCTGGTAACCGGTGAAGTCGGTGAACTGATTGGCGTAGTCCCACACCCTGGTGTTCGACGTGTGAAACAGGTGGGCGCCGTACTTGTGCACCTCGATGCCGGTCTGAGGCTCAGCCTCGGAGTACGCATTGCCGCCGATGTGCGCACGTCGTTCGATCACCAGGACACGCTTGCCCAGCTGCGTAGCCGCCCGTTCGGCGATCGTCAGGCCGAAGAATCCGGAGCCGACAACGAGTAGGTCGAAACGAGCGGTCATCGGCAGCTAGGGTATCCGACCTCTGCGGCCAGGCGTGTTTCCCGCGAGGGTGACTCGTCCGGGCGATCTAGGTCGCGATTGCCTCACGATTTCATCTCGTCACTCTTGTCACATCTGTCACGCCAGTACCATCGAAAACGTCGAGATCGGTGGATACGGCGCACGGCCGTGGCCGCAGATGTCGGCACCTATTCGCACCTACTACCCAGACGATTCACTTGTCCAGATATTGAGGAGACTTCCGTGCCGAACCGACGTCGACGCAAGCTCTCGACAGCCATGAGCGCAGTCGCCGCCCTGGCCGTCGCAAGTCCGTTCGCTGTGACCGCGGTGTCCGGGATGACCGCGAGCAGCAAGCCCACGCCCCAACAGCACGACTTCGTGCAAGCCGCGATGGTCACCGACCTGCCCGGCGAGATAATGTCCGCGCTGCAGTCGAGCCTGTCGCAGTTCGGCATCGTCGTGCCCAACGTGGCGTCGGGCATCCTGAGTCCGTCCAGCACGCCGGCCAGCTCGGCGCTCACGCCCGGCGGGTTGAGCGCCACGCCCGGCGGCCTGACCAGCCCGGCTGCCACCGCGACCACCCCGGGGCTCACCGCCACGACGCCCGGCCTGACACCGGCCGTGACGCCGGGGCTCACGACGCCCACCACTCCCGGTGCCGCGGCGCCGACGTCGCTGACCGATCCGTCGCTGACCAACCCGGCGCTGACCCCCGGCACCAGCCCCGCGGCGACCCCCGCGGCAACACTGCCCGGCGTGACCCCGGGCACGCCGACCACCCCGACTACCCCGAACATCCCCGGGTTGTCGACGACCACCCCCGGCTTGACGACACCGGCGACCGCGGCTAACCCGGCGCTGACAAGCCCGCTGGGTGCGACCACACCCGGGGCCACCGGGGTGCCCGGCCAGGTTCCCATCAGCGCGCCGGTGGCCGGGGACCCGCTCTCGGGCACCTACCCGATCCTGGGCGATCCATCGCTCGCCGGCCCTGTTGGTAGTGCCGCACCGGCGGCGGCGGCGGCGCCCAGCGGCGGCCTAATGCAGGATCTGTCCCAGGCGGCGTCGCAGCTTGGCGCCAGCCAGGCGATCGACCTGTTGAAGGGTGTCGTGGTGCCCTCGATCATGCAGGCGATCAAGTCGGCGTCCACGGCAGCGCCGGCGGCGGTCCCGGCGGCGGTCCCGGCACCCGCGCCGACCCCCTAGACCCATCGGCGAGACGGCATCGCAGAGTCGGGCCCTTGACTCTGCGGTGCCGTTGCCGGGTGTGTCGAAACAGCGGTAACTGTAGCCTCATACGTAACATCGCTCTCTGTGGCGTTCCGCCGTCCCCCGCCGTCGCTGCTGTACACCGCAGTCGCGGCGAGTGTGGTGCTGCTGCCGTCAGCCATCAGCGGCCCGCCCGCCCAGCGTGCGCCGAGCCCGCCCGCGGCCACCGAGACGGCACTGATCGAGCACCCGCTGACCGACCTCGGGCCCGGTGAAACGATCCGTGAGGTCCGCCAGCCCACACCGTTCTCGCTGGTGGCCCTCACCGGCCTCGATTTCACCGGCGCTGCGCGGGTGCGCGCGCAGCGTCCCGACGGCAGTTGGGGGCCCTGGTATGCGACGTACAACCTCGGGTTCGAGGGGCCCGATGGCAGCCCCCCGCAGGGTGGCACCGAACCGGTGTTCGTCGGGCGCACCACCGCGGTGCAAATCGCGATCGACCGCCCCGCCGAGGTGGCACGGGTCGGCCCCGAGGGACCCCGGCCCGGGCTTGGCTACATTCCCGCCAACGTCGAGCAGCCGTTCGGGCAGAACGTCAACGCGGTGCTGATCACCCCACCTCAGGCGCCCGGCGACCAGTTCTCGCTGCCCACTGCGATTACCCCGCCGGGACAGCCCCCGGCGATCATCAGCCGCCAGCAGTGGGGCGCCGACGAGTCGATACGGTGCGGAGCACCCAAGTACGACAACGGGGTTCGCGCCGCCGTCGTCCACCACACCGCCGGCAGCAACGACTACTCCCCGCAGGACTCCGCCGAGATCGTGCGGGCGATCTACGCCTACCACACCCGCACGCTGGGCTGGTGCGACATCGCGTACAACGCGCTGGTGGACAAGTATGGCCAGGTGTTCGAGGGCCGGTACGGCGGTATCACGAAGGCCGTCGAGGGCTCGCACACCGGCGGCTTCAACGTCAACACCTGGGGCGTCGCCATGATGGGGGATTTCAGCGTCGTGCCGCCCACCCCGATTCAGTTGCGGACCACTGCGCGACTGATCGGGTGGCGGCTGGGGCTGGACGGAGTAGACCCGCGGGGCACCGTCACGCTGACGTCGGAGGGCAGCTCTTTCACGCGATATCCGTTCGGTGCGCCGGCGACGCTGCCGGCGATCTTCACGCACCGCGATGTCGGGAACACCGAATGCCCGGGCAACGCCGCGTACGCGCAGATGGACCAGCTGCGCGACATCGCCGCCCGGTTCAATCAGCCACCCGGCCCGCAGGATCTGGCCGACGCGCTGCAGGGTGGCGCGATCTATGCCCGGTGGCAAGCGATGGGCGGCATGAACGGCGAGCTGGGCGCGCCGACCTCGCCGGAGTCGGCTGCCGACGGGGCCGCCCGTTATGTGCGCTTCGCGCACGGCGCGGTCTACTGGTCGCCGCAGACCGGCGCGCAGCCCCTCGGCGGCGCGATCTACGACGCGTGGGCCTCGCTCGGTTACGAGCATGGCCCGCTGGGACTGCCGACAAGCGGCGAGGTCGAAGAGCCGGAGTGGATCGTGCAGAACTTCCAGCACGGCACGCTGAACTTCGATCGGGACAAGGGCCGGGTGATCCAGGTGATCGACGGGGTCGCCTACGAACTGCCCCCGCCGGATCCGAGCGGGCCGCCCCCGCAGGTCGAACGGTTCAGCGCAATCATCGGGTAACTCACAGCCACCAGCGTTCCAGCACCCGCGCCACCCCGTCGTCGGTGTTAGGCGCCGTGGTCTCGTCGGCCACCGCCACGACCTCCGGATGAGCGTTGCCCATCGCGACCCCGTGACCCGCCCACGCGAGCATCGCAACGTCGTTGGGCATGTCGCCGAAGGCCACGACGTCGTCGGCGGCGATGCCCAGCGGGCGGGCCAGCTCCTGGATCCCGGTGGCCTTGCTGATCCCGAGCGGCACGATTTCGATCAGGCCGTTGTCGGTCGAGTAGGTGATCTCACCTTCGGTGCCCACATGCTGGGCCAGGACGGCGGCCATCTCGGTGCTGCGGGCGCCGGCCTTGCGGATCAGCAGCTTCACCGCGGGCGCGCTGAGCAGGTCGGCGAGCGACACCTCGGTGTTGTCGGGGTTCAGCCAGGCGTGTTCGTAGCCGGGTGAGCTGACGAACTGCGGAGTGGCCGCATCGTGCGCGCTGCGACCCACCCGCTCGACGGCCAGCCCGACGCCGGGTATCGCCCGGGCGGCGAGGTCGGCGAGCCGGGCGAGGGTCTCGACGGACAGGGTGCGCGCCGACACGATCCGGTCCCTGCCCGGGTCGTAGAGCACCGCTCCGTTGGCGCACACCGCCATCGGGGCGAATCCCAACGCATCGACGACCGGTGCGATCCAGCGCGGCGGGCGACCGGTGGCCAGCACGAACGTCGTGCCGTCCGCAATGGCCGCGCCAACAGCGTCGCGAGTGCGGGAAGTGACGGTCTCGTCGTCGTCGAGCAGGGTGCCGTCCACGTCGCTGGCGATCAGCGATGGCGGGTTCAATCTCGCTCCTGCGCCGCTTGCTTGCGTTCTTCTTGCTTGCGGGCCCGCTCAGCCAGCTCCGCCTCGTCGAGCTGCTTGGCCTCATCCATCGTCGGCGCGCTGCCCCCCAGTCGCCGGGGCACCCAGTACGCGCCCGGCGGATGCGCATAACCAAGTTGGGCGCGCTGCAACAGCTCTGTCATCGCCTCCCGGAGCGCGGCATCGGTCTGCTCGACGCTCACCGTGGGTCGCAGCGGCTCGCCGACGATCAACGTGATCGGCACGCGATTGCGGAACAGCTTGCGCGGATGGTCCTTCGTCCACATCCGATGCGCCCCCCACACGATCATCGGGATGATCGGAACCCCCGCCTCGCGGGCCATCCGCGCTGCGCCGGTCTTGAACTCCTTGAGCTCGAAGCTGCGACTGATCGTGGCCTCCGGATACACACCCACGAGTTCGCCCTCCCGCAACCGCTCCACCGCGGCCGTGTACGCGCCGGAGCCGGCGCGCCGGTCGACCGCAATCATGTGGGAGTGGCGCATCAGGAAGCCGACGATCTTTACCTCGTTCATCTCGGCCTTGATCATGAAGCGCAGTCGGCGTTTGCGCCGGTAGACGGCGAGCGCCGCGGGCATCCAGTCGACGTAGCTGGTGTGGTTGATCGCGATGACGCCGCCGCCGGCCGTAGGAATGTTCTCTAAGCCGTAGTAGGTGATTCTGGGTCCGACGGTCGCGACGGTGCTCGCCACGGAGATTTCCAGGAATCGGAAGACAGGCTCGGCCATGGGGTTACTCCAGTTGTCCGGCCTGTCGTTGGGTGCCGGCGCGGCGGGCGGCGCGCTCGGCTGCTTCTTCGGCGTCCATCCGGGCCGCCTCGGCCAGCGACGGCGCCCCGCCGCCGAGTCGATGGGGGACCCAGAATTCTCCCGGCGGATGCGGCCCGTACTCGTCTTGCACCCGCTCCAGCAGATGCTGCATGCGCGAGTGCAGCAACCCGGTGAGTTCCGGCGCGGGCAGGGTCGGCGGGATAGGTTCTCCGACGGCCACGCTGATCGGCACCTTCGGCCGCCACATCTTGCGCGGATGGCCTTTCGTCCAAACGCGCTGGGCCCCCCAGACGATGTGCGGAACGATCGGCACATCAGCGTCCAGCGCCATCCGGGCAGCCCCGGACTTGAACTCCTTGATCTCGAAGCTCCGGCTGATCGTGGCTTCTGGATAGACGCCGACGAGCTCACCGGCCCTGAGTGCCTGGCAGGCCTTCTCGAAGGACTCCGCGCCGCTCTCCCTGTCGACCGAGATGTGGCGCAGGCTGCGCATGATCGGACCGGTCAGCTTGCTGTCGAACACTTCTCTCTTGGCCATGAACCGCACCTTGCGGCCAAGATGCTGCTTGTACGCCGGCAACCCGGCGAAGGTGAAATCGAAATAGCTGGTGTGGTTGATCGCGATGACCGCGCCGCCGGTGGCGGGCAGGTGCTCCACCCCGCTGACGTTGAACGTCAGCCCCTGTATCCGCCATACCAGGCGGGCGGCCTGGATGACGGTGGCGTACACCGGTTCCACGTCCGCAAGACTAGTGCTCGCGTGCGGCACGCCGGACGGTGACGTCACCTGCCGTTAAGCTGGGCAGGGGCAACACGGAGCTACAGAGAGGGCATTTGTGCAGGTCACCAGCATCGGGCATGCGGGCTTTCGCCTCGACACCCACGCCGGAAGCATCCTGTGCGACCCATGGCGCAACCCCGCGTACTTCGGCTCCTGGTTCCCGTTTCCCGATAACAGCGCGCTTGATTGGCCCACGCTCGGGAACTGCGACTACCTCTACGTCTCGCACCTGCACCACGACCATTTCGACGCGAAGAACCTGAGCGAGCACGTCAACAAGGACGCTGTCGTGCTGCTGCCCGACTACCCGGTCGAGGACCTGCGCCGCGAGCTGGAGAACCTGGGTTTTCACAACTTCGTCGAAACTACCGACTCGGTCAAGCACCGCGTCAGCGGTCCGAAGGGTGAGTTGGACGTGATGATCATCGCGCTGCGCGCTCCCGCCGATGGTCCGATCGGCGACTCGTCCCTGATGGTCGACGACGGCGAGACCGTGGCGTTCAACATGAACGATGCCCGCCCCGTCGACCTGGACGCGCTGCACGCCGACTTCGGCCAGGTCGACGTGCACATGCTGCAATACTCCGGGGCGATCTGGTACCCGATGGTCTACGACATGCCCGAGCGGGCCAAGGCCTCGTTCGGCACCCAGAAACGGCAACGTCAGATGGACCGCTGCCGGCAATACATCGCGCAGGTCGGCGCGACATGGGTCATCCCATCGGCGGGACCCCCATGCTTTTTGGACCCGGAGTTGCGCGCCCTCAACGACGACAAGCAGTACGGCGGCGACCCTGCCAACATCTTCCCCGACCAGATGGTGTTCTTGGACCAGATGCGGGTACACGGCCACGACCGCGGGCTGCTGATGATTCCCGGTTCGGCGGCGAATTTCACTGGATCACGGCTTGATTCGCTCACCCACCCGCTGCCCACCGATGAGGTGGAGGCGATCTTCACGACGGGCAAAGCCGCCTACATCGCCGACTACGCGCAACGGATGGCACCGGCGCTCGCCGCGGAGAAGGCCGGCTGGGCGTCGGCCGAAGGCGAACCCCTGTTGGAGCCGCTTCGGGCGTTGTTCGAACCGATCATGAGCCAAAGCGACCAGATCTGCGATGGAATCGGCTATCCGGTGGAACTGCGGCTGGGTGCTGAGACAGTGGTCCTCGACTTCCCCAAACGGGCTGTCCGAGAGCCGATTCCGGATGAGAAGTTCCGGTATGGTTTCGCGATCGCGCCGCAACTGGTGCGCACGGTGCTGCGCGAGCACGAGCCGGACTGGGTGAACACGATCTTTTTGTCGACACGCTTTTCGGCATGGCGAGTGGGCGGATACAACGAGTACCTCTACACGTTCTTCAAATGCTTGACCGATGAGCGCATCGCCTACGCCGACGGCTGGTTCGCCGAGGCGCACGACGACACCGCGTCGGTGACGCTGGATGGCTGGCAGGTGCAGCGCCGGTGTCCGCACCTGAAGGCCGACTTGTCCAAATTCGGTGTAGTCGAAGGCAATACGCTGACATGTAATCTGCACGGGTGGCAATGGAACCTCGAGACGGGCCGCTGCTTGACCGCCCGCGGACACGAGCTGCGCAGCGCACGCGGATGAGCGCACGATTATCGCATTACGACGACGGGCTGGTGCAGCTCGACCGGGAAGCACTGACGCTGCGCCGCTACCACTTTCCGTCCGGCACCTCGAAGGTGATCCCGCTGCGGTCGATCCGGGGGTATCGCGCCACTCCACTTGGCCTGTTGATGAACCGGTTTCGCATTTGGGGTAGCTCGGATCTGGTGCGCTGGCTGCCACTTGACATCCGCCGTCCGCTCAAGTCGACACTGATCACACTCGACGTGCCGGGCACCCGGCCCAGACCCGCCTTCACGCCGAAGGATCCGGACCGGTTCATCGAGACGCTCGATGAACTACTCGAGAATTAGGCGGGCTCGAGGACCTCTGTGCCGACGTAGGGCACCAATGCAGTGGGCACCCGCACGCTGCCGTCGGCCTGCTGATGATTCTCCAGGATCGCGACGAGCCACCGGGTGGTGGCCAGCGTGCCGTTGAGAGTGGCTGCGGTCTGCGGCTTGCCGGACGTGTCGCGGTATCGGATCGACAGCCGCCGTGCCTGAAACGTCGTGCAATTGCTGGTGGACGTCAGCTCCCGGTACGCCTGCTGCGACGGGATCCACGCCTCACAGTCGAACTTGCGGGCCGCCGACGCACCGAGATCGCCTGCCGCGACGTCGATCACGCGGTACGGAACGCCGATCAGTGCCAGCATGTCGCGTTGCCAGCGCAGCAGCCGCTGATGTTCATCCTGCGCGTCGTCCGGGCGGCAGTACACGAAGCCCTCGACCTTGTCGAACTGGTGCACCCGGATGATTCCTCGGGTGTCCTTGCCGTAGCTACCCGCCTCGCGGCGGAAGCAACTCGACCAGCCGGCGTATCGCAGCGGGCCCTCGGAGAGGTCGAGTATCTCCCCGGCGTGATAGCCGGCCAGCGGCACCTCCGAGGTACCGACAAGATAGAGATCATCGGACTCCACCCGGTAGACCTCATCGGCGTGCTCTCCCAGAAACCCGGTGCCGGACATGATTTCCGGCCGCACCAACACCGGGGGGATGATCAGCGTGAACCCATTGTCGGTGGCGAGCCGGACCGCTGCCTGCAGCAGCCCGAGTTGCAGCAGCGCCCCACGTCCGGTCAGGAAGTAAAACCGCGAGCCCGACACCTTGGCGCCGCGCTCCATGTCGAACAGGCCAAGCGACTCCCCCAGTTGCACATGGTCCTTCGGGTGGTCGAACTGCGGAATCGCACCAACGGTATCGAGAACGACATAGTCGTCCTCGCCACCGGCAGGCACCCCGTCGACGATCACATTGGAGATGGCCATGTGCGCGGCGGTGAACGCCTGCTCGGCGTCGGCCTGATCGGTCTCGGCGGCTTTCACGTCGGCGGCCAGTTGCTTTGCGCGTTCCAAGATCGCCGGGCGCTCCTGCGGGGTCGCCGATCCCACCTGTCTGCTCACCGTCTTCTGCTCGGCGCGCAGGTTGTCGGCGACCGAAACGGCACCGCGCCGGTTGGCATCGGCGGTAAGCAATACGTCGACGAGCCCGGGATCCTCCCCGCGGGCACGCTGCGAGCGGCGTACCGAGTCCGGGTTCTCCCGCAGCACTTTGAGGTCGATCACGGCCGCAACCCTACTTATGCAGCTGACCGGCCACGGTAGAGGTGGGCGGGGCGGCGCGAGGCACAAACCCGTAACGGTACAACTGCGTCCCTTGTTACGCAGTCTGCCGCGGCTGTCACAATGGGAACAATGTCGGAGGAACCTGAGCAGCAGCAGCCGCGTGAGCGCCGGCTGGGGTGGCGCAGCCTGCAGGCCACCTCGACCCGTCGCGCACTGCTGCTGACCGCGCTGGGCGGCTTACTGATCGCTGGCGTCACCACCGCGCTTCCCGCCGGTGCCGACGGCCCGGGACGGCTTGTCGGGTACTC
>JAFAWC010000401.1 GCA_019242135.1 Mycobacteriaceae bacterium
CGGTACAGCACATCGGACATGCCGATGGCCAGCGTCGGTGCGCCGCCGGTACGGGAAACTATGGACTTCTCGCCGACCGCGGCGGCGAGTTGTTTGATCTGCTCTGCCTTGATCGGATCTCCACTGAGCGGAAGTGAGTTCACGTAGGCCGCCGCCGACTCGGCGGTACCGCCGGTTTTACCCGCCGGTGCGTTCAACACGAAGTACAAATGCTGGTTGAGGATCGCCGCGGCAATCAGCGCCATGATGCCGACGAACGATTCGGTGAGCATGCCGCCGTAGCCGATCAGCCGCATCTGGCTCTGCTTCTGCAGCATCTTCGGCGTCGTGCCGGAGGAGATGAGGGAGTGAAATCCGGACAGCGCACCGCAGGCGATCGTGATGAACAGGAACGGGAACAGCGACCCCGCGAACACCGGTCCGGTGCCGCTGTGCGCGAAGCTCGAAACGGCCGGGGACTGCATGACCGGCCGGACGACCAGGATGCCCGCCGCCAGCAGCACGATGGCGCCAACCTTCATGAACGTCGACAGGTAATCCCGCGGGGCCAGCAGCAGCCACACCGGGAGCACTGATGCGGCGAAACCGTAGATGATGATGCACCACGACAGCGCGACCTGGGACAGTCCGAACCAGTGCTGGCCCCATGACGTGCTGGCGACCCAGTCGCCGGCAACGACGGCCAACAGCAGCAGGGCGACGCCGATCGCCGAGACTTCCGAGACCCGGCCCGGCCGCAGGAACCGGAGGTAGGCGCCCATGAAGATCGCGATCGGAATCGTCATCGCGATCGAGAACACCCCCCAGGGGCTCTGCGCCAACGCCTGGACCACGACCAGGGCCAGCACGGCAAGCAGAATGATCATGATCGCGATGACAGCGACGATTGCCGCGGCCCCACCGACCGCGCCGATCTCGTCGCGCACCATCTGCCCGAGTGAGCGCCCGCGGCGGTGGGCGGACACCCACAGCACCAGATAGTCCTGCACGCAGCCCGCGAACACCGCGCCGATGATGATCCAGATCGTGCCGGGCAGATATCCCATTTGCATCGCGAGCACGGGCCCGACGAGCGGGCCGGCGCCGGCGATCGCCGCGAAGTGATGGCCGAACAACACCCGCCGGTCGGTCGGCATGTAGTCGGTGGCGTTGTCGAACACCTCGGCGGGGGTCGCCTGGTCGTCGCGCGGCCGGACGATCTTCATCTCGATCAGTCGCGCGTAGAACCGGAACGCGATCACGTATGTACAGATCGCCGCGATCACGAACCACACCGCGTTGACCGTTTCCCCTCTGACAAACGCGACGATCGCCCATGCCACGGCGCCCAGCACGGCGATGATGCCGAAGACGATCTTGTGACGGGTGGTGATCGGGGAGCGGTCGATGATCGCGACCGGCGGGAGCTCGGGATCGGTGCGGACATAGGTGATGTCGCCGTCGGTTTCCTCAAGGGCGCCCGGCGGCGTCGCGGTCGGTGAGGCCATAACGTGATCCTTTCACCGGCAGTACCGGGGGGAAAGACAAATGGCCGTTGCGGGTCAGCCCTGTTCGTACAGTCGCCGCACCGCGTCGATGGTGTCCGCCTCGGCAGGGCTCTTGTCGTCGCGATAGCGCAGCACCCGGGCGAACCGCAGCGCCATGCCGCCGGGATATCTGGTCGAGCGCTGCACGCCGTCGAACGCGATCTCGACGACCTGCTCGGGGCGCAGCGCAACGACATAACTGTCTGTCGTTGCTTCGACGGCCAGTTCGGTGAACCGCCGCGTCTGCCACTGAAGCATCGCGTCGGTCATGCCCTTGAAGGTCTTGCCGAGCATCACAAAACGACCGGTGCCGGGATCGCGCGCGCCGAGATGGATGTTCGACAGCGTGCCGGTGCGCCGCCCCGAACCCCACTCGACCGCGAGCACGACAAGGTCGAGAGTGTGCACGGGTTTGACTTTCAGCCAGCCCGCGCCGCGCCTGCCGGCCTCATAGGGTGCGGTGAGCGATTTCGCCATGACGCCCTCATGGCCGGCGGACAGCGTCGCGTCGAGGAACCGTTCGGCCTCCCCGGCATCGGCAGTGATCAGCCGATCAACTCGGTGGACGGCCGGGACGACGGCGTCCAGCGCCGTGAGCCGCTCGCTGGCAGGCAGATCCAGCAGGTCCTCGCCGTCGCGATGCAGAAGGTCGAAGAAGAACACCGAAAGCTGTTGTGCGGCTCGGGCGGTCGTTATGTCGACGGAGCTGCCGAACCGCGAGGCGGTGACCTGGAAGCGGTGTGGGCGCCCGCCTGGCCGCAGCGCGATGGCTTCGCCGTCGGCGATCAACGACCGGACGGGAAGCGCGAGGGTGGCTTCGACAACCTCGGGCAGCCGGGCGGTGACGTCGTCGAGGCTGCGGGTGTACAGCGCGACGTCGTCACCGTCGCGGTGGATCTGCAGCCGCGCGCCGTCCAGCTTCGCCTCGAAAACCGCTGTCCCGCCGAGGCGCTCGAGTGCGTCTGCCACGTCGGGGGCGGTCTGCGCCAGCATCGGCCCGACCGGTCGCCCCACCCGCAGGGTGAAACCGCCGAGCGCTTCGGTCCCACCCGTCAAAGCCGCGGCCGCGACTGCCGGCAGATCACCGGCGAGCATCGCAGCGCGCCGCACCTGGGCATGCGGAAGGCCGGCGGCCCGTGCGACCGCGTCGCTCATCACGCCGGCGAGTGCGCCCTGGCGCAGTTCCCCATGCAGAAGCCGACGCAGAAAGGTCTGCTCGAGCGGGGTTGCCGCGGAAAACAGCCGGCTCACAAGTGCCGATCGCCGCTTGTGCGAGCCCGCCCCGGCGACCGCGCCGATTTCGGTGAACGCCGCGTCGACGCCCGTCACGGTGAGCCGCGCAGTGTCGGCCGGGGGCGGGATGCTGCGCAGCGCAGCCCATCCGACGCCGATGTGGCGCTGCGG
>JAFAWC010000685.1 GCA_019242135.1 Mycobacteriaceae bacterium
GAGCCGGGCAAGACCCTCCCGCCGATCCGCCTCGGCGCGCACCGCAGCCAGATGGGCACGCTCGGTCTCGGCGGCCACGCGTTCGGCCGCGGCCATCTCCGCGCGGGCCGTGTCCAGGCGCGCGCGGGCCTCGTCTAAGTCCTCGACCAACTTGGTCTCGGTGGCGGCGACTTCGTCGGCCTCGGCGTCCAGCATGTCGGGGTCGACCGCGGAGGTCGGCTCGGGTTCACTGTCGAGGTGCTGGGCGCGTTCGGTCGCGATCCGTACGGTCGCGCTGACGCGTTCTGCCAGTGCTGACAACCGGAACCAGGTCTGTTGCGCGGTTTCGGACCGCTCGGTCAGGCTCGCGACCGCTTCCTCGTGGCCGGACAGCTCGGCTGACGCCGCCTCCAGCAGCGCCGAGGCCTCGTCGTGTTCGGCGCGAAGGGCGGCTTCGGCGTCGCCGGCCCCGGCGAATTCGTTCCGCCGGGCGACCAGATCGTCGGCGGCCAGCCGCAGCCGGGCGTCGCGCAGGTCGGCCTGGATCGTCTGCGCGCGGCGCGCGACCTCGGCCTGCCGGCCCAGCGGTTTGAGCTGACGGCGCAATTCGGTGGTGAGGTCCGTGAGCCGCGCCAGGTTGGCCGACATCGCGTCAAGCTTGCGGACCGCCTTCTCTTTGCGTTTGCGGTGCTTGAGCACGCCGGCGGCTTCCTCGATGAACGCCCGCCGGTCTTCGGGTCTCGACTCCAGGATCTCGGCCAGCTTGCCCTGGCCGACGATGACGTGCATCTCCCGGCCGATGCCCGAATCACTGAGCAGCTCCTGGATGTCCATCAATCGGCAGGAGCTGCCGTTGAGCTCGTACTCGCTGGCGCCGTCGCGAAACATTCGCCGCGTGATCGACACCTCTGAGTACTCGATCGGCAGCGCGTTGTCGGAGTTGTCGATCGTGACGGTCACCTCGGCGCGCCCCAGCGGTGCCCGCGATGAGGTGCCGGCGAAGATGACGTCCTCCATCTTCCCGCCGCGCAGCGTCTTGGCGCCCTGCTCGCCCATCACCCAGGACAACGCATCGACGACGTTGCTCTTGCCCGATCCGTTGGGGCCGACCACACACGTGATGCCGGGCTCGAAACGGAGAGTCGTCGGCGAGGCGAAGGACTTGAAGCCCTTCAGCGTCAGACTCCTGAGGTGCACGACGTGCCAGACTAACGCGCGGTGAACCCGTGCATGGGACCTGTCGGCTCTGACCAGTCCACGACGACGTTGTCGACGCTGCCCGGGGTGTTGCCGCCCTGCAGAAGCTCGACGAGCCGCTCACACTGCCCCCGCGGTCCCTGCGCCACCACCTCCACACGGCCGTCGGCACGGTTGGACGCGTAGCCGGTCAGCCCGAGTTCCAAGGCCCTCGACCGAGTCCACCACCGGAACCCGACGCCCTGCACGTAACCGTGCACCCATGCCGTCAGACGGACCTCGTCAGCCAACGTCGTGCACCTCGAACGTCACGGTCGTCCCCGACTTCAGGGTCCGCCCGACCGTGCACACCTGATCTACCGCCCTGGTGACCACCACCAATAGCCGCTGCGCCTCGTCTTCGGTCAGACCAGACAGGTCCACCTCAAGTGATTCCGCGAGCAGGGGATACACCTCCCGCTCCCGGTCCGCCGGGCCCGATACCCGCACCGTCGCGGCGTAATCGTCACCGAGCCGGCGGGCCAGCGGAGAGTCGCTCGCCATCCCGCTGCATGCGGCCAACGCGATCTTGAGCAACTCGCCGGGGGTGAACACGCCGTCGATGTGCTCCGACCCGACATGCACCTCGGCGCCGCGCGAACTGCGACCGGTGTATAGGCGCACACCGGTACGCTCCACCCACAATTCCGTCACGCCGTATTTCTACCCCGCCCCTCCCCGCTTCGTCGGCGCCCACCCGTGACGCCTCGAGTCGAGTGTGCGTCTACTGCGTCGAGTGTGCGCCTGCTGCGTTGAGTGTGTCTCTGCTGCGGGACTTTCGCGATGTTCTCAACAGCTAATACACACTGAAAACAGTCAGTACACACTGAAACAGCCACCGCACACTCGAGCCCCGACGACCCTCGTCCGCGGCCGGATCATGTCGTCACGCTCGGCGCACCCGCGGACGCGGCTGGCATCTCGGGCAGTAAAACGACGACCGGTTCATGAACTTCTCGCGGCGGATGACCGCGCCGCAGCGCCGGCACGGCTGCCCATCCCGGCCGTAGGCGTCAAGGGACCGGTCGAAGTAGCCGGACTCGCCGTTGACGTTGACATACAACGAGTCAAAAGAGGTGCCGCCCTGCCCGAGCGCGTCGGTCATCACCCAAGCGGCGCAGTCGAGGACCAGGCGCAGCTGTCGCCGCGGCATCGACGACGAGATGCGAGCGCCGTTGACCCGCGCCCGCCACAGCGCCTCGTCGGCGTAGATGTTGCCGATTCCGGAAACCACCGTCTGATCGA
>JAFAWC010000028.1 GCA_019242135.1 Mycobacteriaceae bacterium
AGAACCTTGGCTGCCGTGCCGCGCCCTGCTCCGGACAGCCCGGTGACCAGGACGACGTCGATGCCGGATTCCGCCGCAGCCGCCTCGTCCCGGGGGCCGTTCCGCAGCTTGTCGCCCGTGTCCTGCTCTGTCATCCGGATGCCCCGGTTCGATCATTGCCCAGTGCGGCGTCATCCGGGCTGGTTACATCGGAATCAGCCACGCCGAGCGCCTCCAGCACCGCGTGAGCAGTCGCCACGCCGATGCCCGGCACCTGGATCATCTCCGCGACCGACGCCTGCTTGAGTCGGGCCACCGAACCGAAATGGGTGACCAGCGCCTTGCGCCGCGTCTCGCCGAGGCCGCGCACCGAATCGAGCGCGGACGCGGTCATCCGCTTCGACCGCTTGCTTCGGTGATACGCGATGGCGAAGCGGTGCGCCTCGTCGCGGACCCGTTGCAGCAGGTAGAGCCCCTCGCTGTTGCGCGGCATGATCACCGGGTCCGGCTCCGACGGCACCCATACCTCCTCCAACCGCTTGGCCAAACCGATGACGGCAACGTCTGTGATCTGAAGTTCGTCGAGCACTGCCTGTGCGGCGTTGACCTGAGGCGCCCCGCCGTCGACCACGTAAAGATTTGGTGGATATGCAAATCTGCGCAACGGCGTCGCATCGGTTCCCGGTTTGGTGTCGGAAAGGTGCCGCAGGAATCGTCGCCGCGTCACCTCCGCGATCGACGCGACGTCGTCTGACCGTCCCCCGCCCGCCGCTTCGCGGATCGCGAAATGGCGATAGTCCGACCGCTTGGGTAACGCATCCTCGAACACCACCAGTGACGCCACGACGTCGGTGCCCTGCACATGACTCACATCTACGCATTCGATGCGCAGTGGTGCGTTGGCCAGCCCCAGCGCGTCCTGAATACTCTGCAGAGCTTCTGATCTCGCATTGAAATCACCGGCACGCTTCAGCTTGTGCTGGGCCAGCGCCTCGGCCGCATTGCGTTGCACAGTCTCGGCAAGAGCACGCTTGTCGCCGCGCCTGGGCACCCTCAACACCACACCCGAACCGCGTAGCCGCGACATCCATTGGGCCAATTCGTGAGCATTCGGCGGCAGCACGGGCACCAGTACCTGACGCGGCACCGGGTTTGTGTATTCATCTGCAGCCCCGTCTAATTCGGCCTGCTCCCCGTAGAACTGGGTGATGAACTGCTCCACCAGCACTTGGTGTCCGGATTCGCCTGGCCCACCAGACTTCTCGACGATCCAACCTCGCTGACCGCGCACCCGCCCGCCGCGGACATGAAATACCTGAACTGCGGCCTCGAGTTCGTCGTCGGCGAACGCGACGACATCGGCATCGGTACCGTCACCGAACACCACCGTCTGCTTTTCCAGCGCACGCTTGAGCGCAGAGACATTGTCCCGCAACCGCGCGGCTCGCTCGAAGTCGAGTTCGGAAGCAGCGTCACTCATTTGCTGCTCCATGTTGCGGATGAGCCGATCGGTTTTGCCCGACAGGAAGTCGCAGAAGTCCAGAACGATCTTGCGGTGCTCGTCAGCGCTGACCCGGCCGATGCACGGTGCCGAGCACTTGTCGATGTAGCCCAACAGACACGGTCGGCCAATCTGGCTGTGGCGCTTGAACACTCCAGCTGAACATGTGCGGGCGGGAAACACTCGGGTCAACAGATCCAACGTCTCACGGATCGCCCAGGCATGGGAGTAGGGACCGAAATAGCGTACTCCCTTGCGACGGGTGCCCCGGTACACCATCAGCCGCGGATACTCTTCGTTCAGCGTCACCGCGAGCACCGGATACGATTTGTCATCGCGGTAACGCACGTTGAACCGCGGATCGAACTCTTTGATCCAGTTGTATTCGAGTTGCAGTGCCTCGACCTCGGTGCTGACCACCGTCCACTCGACGCTCGCCGCCGAGGTCACCATTTGTCGGGTCCGGGGCGCCAAACCGGAGATGTCGGCAAAGTAGGAAGTCAGCCTACTGCGCAGGCTCTTGGCTTTGCCGACGTATATCACCCGGCCATGCGGATCGCGGAAGCGGTAGACGCCCGGCTCGGCGGGGATCGATCCAGGCGCAGGCCTGTAGGTCGAAGGATCGGCCACCTTCCCAGGTTAGTACCGCTGCCGGAACAAGCGGGGAAACGGGCAGCTGCGGCTCGGACCGCGGAAAGGGGCAGCCGGCGGCTAGGCCGCCGGACGATAACGAGCCACGAGCTCGCGGACCATGTCCATCGCGACCACCGCGCGCTCCTTATCGACCGCCTGGATCGCCATCACCGGGACATATTCATCGTCGGCAAGCTCGACGCGCGCCCAGCGGGCGCCGGCAGGAAACGACACGTCGACGACGTCGGGCCACGCAATGAGTTTTCCACCCAGCATGTTTCGTACTTCGATGCCGGCCTTACCGGCGCGCAGACGTGGCCGCG
>JAFAWC010000161.1 GCA_019242135.1 Mycobacteriaceae bacterium
CGTTGCAGTGGCCGCCGCGACACCGGACCAGGCTAGCGGCCCCAATGGTGTGCAGCCGAAGAAGTGGCTGATCCCCGGCGTCTGGACGATGCCCACGAGGACGGCCGCGCTGCCCACCGCAGTGGCCACGACGAGCGGGCTGTGGCGCCGGGTCAGCAGTGTCTGCGCCAGCTGCGTGCTCACCAACGCGGTCAACGCCATCGTGGCCGAGCGCCGCGCGGTGCCCGGCGTGAAGCGTCCGATGGCCCAGGCCGCCGTGGCACCCGCGGCTGTGGCAGCGCCGCGGCTGACGATCTGACGCGCCAGCGGTGCGTCGAGCGAGGGGACGGGCTCGGTCAGGACCGCGCGCTGGTGCGCCCGCCGTTCTGCGTCGATCTCTTCGCTGGTTCGGTCCGCGGTGTCGTCGAGTTGCGGGTGCTGCGGGGTGACGGCCACCGCGAGCGCCGGAAACATATCGGTGAGCAGGTTCACCAACAGCAGTTGACGGGTTCCCACCGGCGCCCGCCCGGCTCCGAACGCGGTTCCGATGATCGTGAAGACCACCTCGCCCACGTTGCCGCCGACCAGGATGGTCAGCGCGTCACGCACACCGCCCCACATCCCGCGGCCCTCGACCAACGCGTCCAGCAGCACGCCCAGGTCGTCGTCGGTCAGCACGATGTCGGCGGCACCGCGCGCCGCCGACGAGCCGCGCCCGCTGATCCCGATGCCCACATCGGCCATCCGGATCGCGGCGGCGTCGTTGACACCGTCGCCGACCATCGCGGTGACGCGCCCGCACCGCTGTAGCGCGGCCACCACCTGCACCTTTTGTTCGGGACTCACGCGGGCGAAGACCTGCACGCCCGCGACGAGGCTGGTGCATGCGTCCTCGTCGAGGGCGGCGAGTTCGGTCCCGGTGACGACCTGGGCATCCGGCGGCAGGCCCAGCTGGCGCGCGATCGCTCGCGCGGTGACCGGATGATCCCCGGTGATCAGCACCACCTGGCGCTCGGCCTCCAGCAGCGCCTCGATCAGCGGCCGCGCCGACGGCCGGGCGGTATCGGCGAGCCCCACATAGCCGATCAGCTCAAGATCTCTCGCGCCGGCGTCGACACTGTCCGCGTCGAGTTCCTCGGTGATCGGCTCATCCCAGCGGCGCTGCGCCACGGCCAGCACCCGCAAGCCCTGCTCGGCCAGGGTGTGCACCAGCGATTCCGCGTGGACGCGGTCGGCATCGGGGTCGGTGAAACGGCACCGGGGCAGAATCTCTTCGGGCGCGCCCTTGAGCATCAGCGCCGGCATCGCGGCCGCGCCGATCGTGCCGATGGCGGCGGCGTAGCCGCGATTGGATTCGAAGGGCACCTCGGTCAACATCTCCCACTCCGAATCGCCTTGATTCAGCAGGGTGTTCGCCGCCGCCAGCACGGCCTCATCGGTGGCGTGCGCGTGCCCTTGGCCGTTCTGCGGCTGCGGGCATGCCCGTGCCGCGGCGCGAAGCACGGGAGCGGCCTGTGGATCCGCCCCGTCGGGGAACGGCCCGTCCGGCGGGGTCGAGGCGGGCACCGCACAAACGACGCGCAGCCGGTTCTCGGTGAGTGTGCCGGTCTTGTCGAAACAGATGGTCTGGACGCGGCCGAGCGCCTCGATGGTGCGCGGTGTTCGGACCAGCACCCCGCGCCGCGATAGTCGGCGCGCGGCGGCAAGCTGCGCGAGGGTGGCAACCAGGGGAAGTCCCTCGGGAACGGCGGCCACCGCGATGGCAATGCCGTCGGCGACCGCCTGGCGCAGTGTGGCCCGGCGCAGCAGCGCCAAGCCGCTCACCGCCGCTCCGCCGGCAAGGGTCAGCGGAAGAACCTTGCCGGTCAATTGCCGAAGCCGGGCCTGCACCCCGGCCGATGGCCCGACCTCGGCGACCGCGGCGATCGCGCGGTGCGCGGCGGTGCCGACTCCGGTGGCGACGACAATGGCCCGGGCGTGCCCGGCGACGATGGTGCTGCCCTCGAACACCATGCTGGCCCGCTCGGGGTCGGCGACGGCGACCGGGTCCACCTGCTTGACCACCGGCATTGACTCGCCGGTCAGCAGCGACTCGTCGACCTCGAGGTCCTCGGCGCCCAACAGGCGCGCATCCGCCGGCACCACGTCGGGAGCGGCCAGGTCGATGACGTCGCCTGGGCGCAGTGAGCTCGCGGTCACCGTCACCGTGCGTTCCGTGCGCTGCGCCGCCTGCAGCCGGCGTCGCGAACTCGCCATCACCGGCACCACGACGCGGCGCGCGAGCTGATCCTGTTCGGCGAACAGTTCGGCGGCCGCGGCTTCCGCGCGTAACCGTTGCGTGCCACCGACAACCGCGTTGACGGCCATCACGCCTGTGACCAGAAGCGCATCGACGTTGCTGCCGACGATCGCCGACGCCGCCGCGCCCACCGCCAGGATCGGGGTCAGGGGATCGGCCAGCTCGGCGCGCGTCGCGGCCGCCAGGCGTCCCACAGCACGCGCCGGGCTGCGCAGCGGCGCCAGGGCCGGCGTGTACGACAGGTCGCTGAGCAGGCGCCGCCATGCCGGCACCGTCGGCTCGACGACCAGTGGCCGCGAATCGCCGGCCAGCCGCGAGTACACGATCTCGGGGTCCAGCGCATGCCAGGCGGTCAGCGGTTGTGGGGTGGGATCGGGCAGCCGTCGCAGTCGCGCTGCCGACACCACACCGGATGCCAACGCGATCGTGGCGGCGGCGTTGACCGGGTCAAGCCAGCGCCGCAGGTTGACCGGGCTGGGGCTGCCAGGCTCACCGGTCACCAGAATCAGCCCGGCCAGGGTGGTGCCGCCCTGCGCGAAGCGCACCCCCGCCTCGCTCGCGCGCCGCGCACCCGGCAACGCCGAAATGATCCGGACCGCCGCCGCGAGGTCGGTGCCGGTGATGACGTCCGCTGTCCACGGCGTGGCCGCGGTCGGATCATCGAGAGCCACGCCGACGTCGGCGAGGGCCAGTGCCGCAAGCGTGTCTGTCGACGCGAAGTCCCGGTGCACCGCGGTGATCAACAACACCGGTCCGCGATCGGCCCGCAGCTCCCGGACCACCTGTAGCAGCGGGGTACCGGCCGGGTGGGTCGCGGCCACGCTGGCGGACAGGTCCTCGGTGCCGGCGACGTGGCGCAAGACCACGCGAGCCCCGGTGCGGTGCGCCGTTTGCAGCAGCGGGATGGCGAACGGGTCGACCTCCCATCCCACGTCGACGCTGCCCACGTGTTGGCCGTCGACGATGAGGTCGGCGTGTTCGAGGCCCTCGGCGGGCGCCACGGACGGCCGCTGCGACGGAAGCCAGCGCAGGCGCGCGCCGGTGGCGGGCAACTCGTCCGGGTCCGGGTCGGGTGCCTGTTCGCCGTGCAGCAGCGCGTCAGCGACCTCATACACCCGGTCGTCGTCCCAACCGGGTGCGGCGCCGCTCGCGTGCAACACCGCGCGGGCGTCCCCGCGCAGCGCCGCGCCGTCGATGACGATGACTTTTACCCGATCCAGCCGCCGCAGGGCACCGGGGTCGAGCACCAGTTGGCCCGCGGTGGCCAGCCCGCGACCCAATACCGCGGCGAACGCTTCCCGGCCGAGCTGCGCCGCTTTCGGCACCCCGGCCAGGATTGCGTCGGCGACCGCCTCCGAGCCGCCGCCGGCCAGCAACGCACCGGCCGCGGCGACCAACGTGCCGTTGGCGGCCTGGTCGGTGTACTGCTCGACCGGGCCGGCCGCTGCTCCCTTGGCCGCGTCGATCGCGACGTCGATCGTCGCGTCGACCACGACGTGGGAGACCTCTCCCGCGGCGGCGGGTGCCCAGCTGTGTCGCGGGGTCAATGAACCTGCCTCGGCCGACGAGATGATCGGCACCACCGGGGCCTGCGGACGGTTCGGGGAGGCAAGGTCGGGCTCCCGCTGTCGCCACTGGCGACGATGTGCCGCCGCTTCGCTGATCTGCAGGCCGCGCTGGGCCAGATCCAGCAGCGGCGTGCTCAGGGACTGCGTAAGCCCGTGCGTCAGGGCCGTCGAAGCGTTGAGCACCATGTCGGTACCGACGCGGCCCAACCAGGATTCCAGCAACGACACCACACGCGGTTGGTAGTTGATGACAGCCGCCGCTGCCTGGGCGGCGCGCGGGGCGGCGGGCAGCCGGCCGAATAACCCGGTGACCGCGGCCGCGACCGCCGCCACATCCATCGCCGCGGCGGTCAACGGGACCAGGATCGCCAGCGGGTCACCCGGGTCGGCGAACGGCACCGTTGTCGGTTTCACCTCAGGCCCGGCCGACTCCGATTTCGCAGCCGCGACTGCCACCGCTTCGCGCACCGTGTCCCAGATGCGCTCGTGGTCGACGGTGTCCTCATGCTCGAGCACCAGCCGCCCCAATGCGCCCTCGACATGGGCCCTGGCCACGCCGGGGATCCGGCCCACCGTCTCCTCGACTGCCGCCACGTGCTGGTGCCAGCGGGGAAACGGCGACAATTGATCCAGATCCAGATGCGTGCGCCGTCCGGTGCGCCACGCCACCGACGGCGCGGCGTCGGCGTCGGAAGTGCTTGTCGTTCCGAGCAGCAGGCCCGTCGACTGACCGACCGAACGCGCCACTGGGCTGGTCAGCATCAGCGTCGCGCCCGCCGCGCTGTGAACCCCGGCTCGCACCGCCCGCGCCGCGCCACTGGTCATGCCACTCACTACGGTGGCCACACCCGGGACTCTCATTTCTCACCCTTCATCAACAAAACGTGCGGCCGCATTCCGCCGAGACTGGTGTATCCGATCAACGGTGAATCTGACCGTGGCACTGGTTAGCGCCGGGTCCGGACGTCAAACGTGATCGCGAGCGCATCCAGCGCGTCCTTCACCTGGTGACCATCGTGCCTTAGCCCAGCCGATGAATTCCAGCGACGATCGGTCTGCCAGTGACCACGCGCAGTCTGGACGCGCAGCCGAGAACCATCCAGGCCAATCACCGCGCTCTGGCAGCCAATTGCCAGGGTTTCGCCGTGCGTCCCGTGGGTAATGCAAGTCGCATGTCCCGGCACCTACCCGACTCCGATTTTCACTCCGAGCCGACGCAAGCTGCACGGTACAACGAGGCCTATAGCGAGGAGCAGCCTTACTACGGCGAGGCGACCCAGATGGCGCCCTATGGCAACGCGACCGAAGCGGCGCCCTACGGCGGCGCGACGCAAGCGGCGCCCTACGGAAGCGCACCAGAAGCGGCGGGTTACGGCACCGCGCCGCAAACGGCGCCTCCGCAGCAGCCAACGCCCTGGTATCGCACCACCCCCGCCCTGGTTGCACTTTGCGCGCTTCTGGTGATCGTTCTCGCGTTCGCGATATTTGGTCTGGTGAAGCTCGCTTCCGGGTCATCGCCGTCCGGACCCGCCACCGCACCACCGCCGGGCACCTCAGCGCCGGGCGCCCCGCAGCCGGCAGCTCCGGGCAGACACCACGACAACAACAACCGGGGGAACAACACCGCACCCGGCTCGCCCGGCACGGACAGTGGGACCCCGCCGGGTGCCACGGACACGGGCACCCCGGCCGCCCCCAGCACCGACGCCGGCACCCCCGCCCCGAGCACTGGCACCGGCACGCCCGCACCGTCCAGCGCCGCGCCGTCGACCGTCACCCAGACGGTGACTCCGTCCCAACAGGCGCCGTTCCTGCCGCATCTCCCAGGCCTGGGCGGGCAGTGATCCCGACGGGCCCTGCTCGGTGAACCGGTCTCCGACGAGGAATTCTGCACCGTTGTCCGTCGGGGGGTTGAGGTCCTTGTGAACGGTTACCGCGCGTAGCGGGCGCCGGCCGACTGGCAGTCAACGTCTTTCGGCATCCGCTGTGACG
>JAFAWC010000216.1 GCA_019242135.1 Mycobacteriaceae bacterium
GATTCGGCTTGCGCCCGCACCCGCATCGACCCCGGCACGATCAGCATTCGCACGCTCTCGGCCACTCGGCGGCCGCGCAACACGTCGGCGACCACTCGCAGGTCCTCAATTCGACCGTTCGTACAGGACCCGACGAACACCGCGTCGACGGCGATGTCGCGCATCGGCGTACCAGCGCGAAGATCCATGTACGCCAACGCCTTCTCGGCGTCGTGGCGCTTCCCCTCGTCGGTCATCAGTTCGGGGTCCGGTACGGATTCGGAAAGCGGAACGCCCTGGCCGGGATTGGTGCCCCATGTCACGAATGGGCTCAGCGTCGCGGCGTCGATGTACACCTCGGCGTGGAATTCCGCCCCGTCGTCGGTTCGCAGGCGATCCCATTCGGCGAGGGCGCTCGTCCACTGGGCACCGGTCGGGGAATGCGCGCGGCCCCGCAGATACGAATATGTCGTCTCGTCCGGCGCCACCATGCCTGCCCGGGCGCCGGCTTCGATGCTCATGTTGCAGATCGTCATCCGGCCTTCCATGGACAGCGATTCGATGGCGCTGCCGCGGTACTCGATGACGTGTCCCTGGCCGCCGCCGGTGCCGATCTTCGCGATTACCGCCAAAATGATGTCTTTGGCCGTGACTCCCGGCGCCAACGTGCCCTCAACGTTGACCGCCATCGTCTTGAACGGCCGCAACGGCAACGTCTGGGTGGCCAGCACATGCTCTACCTCCGAGGTGCCGATACCCATCGCCAGCGCGCCGAACGCCCCGTGAGTCGACGTGTGGCTGTCGCCGCACACGATCGTCATCCCGGGCTGGGTCAGGCCCAGCTGCGGACCGATGACGTGAACGATGCCCTGTTCGGCATCTCCCATCGGATGCAACCGGATGCCGAATTCGGCGCAATTGCGCCGCAGGGTCTCCACCTGGGTGCGCGAGACGGGATCGGCGATCGGCTTGTCGATGTCGACCGTCGGCACATTGTGGTCCTCGGTCGCGATGGTCAGATCGGGCCGGCGCACCGAACGTGCGGCCGCGCGCAGGCCGTCGAACGCCTGCGGGCTCGTCACTTCGTGAATGAGATGGAGGTCGATGTAGATCAGGTCCGGCTCGCGGGACGTGTCGGTGCCCGTGCCGTGGCTGACCACGTGCGAATCCCACAACTTCTCCGCCATCGTGCGTGGGCGATCAGTGCTGACCATGACTGGCTTTCTCACATTCTGGGACGTTAGTATCTCGATATGAGACAGGATAGCGGCATAGGCGTGCTGGACAAAGCCGTGGATGTGCTGCACACGGTCGCCGAATCGCCGTGTGGGCTGGCCGAGTTGTGCGAACGCACCGGCTTGCCGCGGGCGACCGCCCACCGGCTGGCGGCCGGGCTCGAAAAGCATCGGCTGCTGTCCCGCGACGGGCAGGGCCGCTGGCGCCTGGGGCCGGCGCTCAATGAGCTGGCAGGGCAGGTGCACGATCCGCTGCTGGCTGCCGGGGCGGCCGTGTTGCCCCGGCTGCGCGAGATCACCGGAGAGAGCGTGCAGCTGTACCGGCGCGAAGGCACGTGGCGGGTGTGCGTGGCAGCGATGGAACCACCGGCGGGACTGCGCGACACCGTTCCCGTGGGCACCCGCCTGCCAATGACCGCGGGGTCGGGGGCCAAGGTGCTGCTGGCTTTCAGCGACGCCACCACACAGCAGGCCGTGCTGCCGACGGCAAAATTCACCGAGCGAACGCTCGCCGAGGTGCGCCGCCGCGGGTGGGCGCAGAGCGCCGCCGAACGCGAATCGGGTGTGGCCAGTGTCTCCGCGCCGGTGCGCGACGGCCGCGGAAACGTGATTGCCGCGGTATCGGTCTCGGGTCCCATCGATCGCATGGGCCGCCGGCCGGGTGCCCGCTGGGCGGCGGATCTGCTGGCGGCCGCCGAGGCACTGACCCGCCGGCTGTGACCGCGGACGCAAGGAGCAACGCTTCTGACAGACTGACCGGCATGGGTACGAACCAACGCCGGCAGATCGTCATGTCGCAGGCGGAGATCGAGAACTTCGTCACGTCAAGCCGAGGCGGAACGTTGGCGACCGTCGGCGCCGACGGTCAACCCCATCTGACTGCGATGTGGTACGGGGTGGTCGACGGCGAGATCTGGTTCGAGACCAAGGCGAAGTCGCAGAAGGCGGTCAACCTGCGCCGCAACCCACGGATCACCTTTCTTTTGGAGGACGGGGATACCTACGACACGCTGCGCGGCGTCTCGTTCGAGGGCGCTGCCGAGATCGTCGACGATCCCGAGGCGATCTTCCGCGTCGGAGTGAGCGTCTGGGAGCGCTACACCGGCCCCTACACCGATGAGGCGAAGCCCGCCGTGGACATGATGATGCACAACCGGATCGCGATCCGGCTGGTGGTCAAGCGAACTCGGTCATGGGATCACCGAAAGCTGGGCATGGCGCCGATGCCATTGGCCGGTTCGACGGCGCCGGCAACCTAGGGCTGTGCGCAGCCCGCCTCGCGCGGGGGTTTGTGCCAAAAATTTGTAGCCCCGATGGGATTCGAACCCACGCTACCGCCGTGAGAGGGCGGCGTCCTAGGCCGCTAGACGACGGGGCCATGAACACAATCCGGCTTGCCAGCATAGCCGACGACGGATGGCGGACCCTAATCCACGCGGAGCTGGGGTACCAGGACTCGAACCTAGAATGGCTGAACCAGAATCAGCTGTGTTGCCAATTACACCATACCCCATTGCCCGCCATAACCGCTGGTCAGAGCCACAA
>JAFAWC010000418.1 GCA_019242135.1 Mycobacteriaceae bacterium
TGCGGCGTGTGGACCTCACATCCGGTGGCGTCGCGATAGTCCTGGGCGAATGTCAACCACAGGTCGGCGTTCGCGCGCGCCAGCGGGGTGTCGGTCGGCCCGGGACAGATTGCGTTGATGCGCACGCCCTGTTTCAAGAAGGGAAAGGCCTTCGTGGCGACATACGCGTTGATGACCTGCTTGCTGAACCCGTAGTGGATGATGCCCTCGGCCTCGTGCGCGGAGACCCAGGCATCTGCGCTTTCGTAATCCGGTGTGGCGAGGAACTCGAGAAGTCGTGGCAGATCGTTCTCCCAACCGATGCCGGCGACCGAGGAAATGAAGCAGACAGCCGAGCCGCGGGGGAGTCCGTCGGTGGCGAGCAGCTTCTCGATGAGATGGCGGTGACCGATGAAATTGATTTTCATCAGCTTGGGCCCGTCGGCGACGCCGGCAGCGGAGAACACCGCATGGACGGGGCCGCCCAGCACATCGATCGCGGAGTCGATGGAGGCGCGGTCCGCGAGGTCGACGTTCACGGTCTGGCTGACGTCATAGCTCACCGGTGCACAGTCCATGGCGATGACCTCGGCGCCCAGCGCCGCTGCCGTCTGTGCTGCGGCGGCGCCCATTCCGGTTGCTGCGCCGACCACAAGCACCCGCTTGCCGTCGTAACGGAAAGGCTCGATCCCAGTCATTGCTCTCCTTCCAGGGCCGCCGCTGCCTTCTGGCCGCGGGCGGTGTGGTGACGCGGGACTTTACGTGGAACATACATTTGGTTCAACCCTGTCGCTCGGCGACGCCGCGCAACACGGTGTCACGGGAATGAATGAGTGCCTCCCGAGTGCCTTGCGCACGGACGATGTTCTCCGGCATCCACAGCACATCCATGACGCATCGCGACAGCATGTCGATGGAGGGATGGTCGATGCGGATATCCTCGGACCGAAGCCCCTCCGAGAGAAGCGATTTGAGCTGTCGCATCCGCTTGGTGAACGCAAGTCCCGGTGTGGGGCTGTCCGGAGGTGACTGCCGCATCCACGCCAGCTGAATCTTCCATTCGTCGGGAAAATGGTCCAGGGCGTTGATGTTGACCCAGCTCAACGCATCCAGTTTCTCGACAGCTGTTGCATTCGAACGAAGAACGCTGGCGAACCCTCCGCCGGCTTTGCGGCCGAACGACTCCATGATCGAGGCGAGGAGTTCGTCCTTCGAGCTGATCACCCGGTACACCGTTCCGGTCCCGACGCCGGCAGCCGACGCGATGTCTCTGATGGTGGTGACCTCATATCCGCGGCGGCCGAACTCGGCTCGCGCCACCGCGCGGATGTGCGCGGCTTTGTCGTCGGCATCGGCCGTGCGGTCCTCGCTCCATGTCTTGATGGCTTCCTCGGCGGCCAAAAAGGCGTTGGAGCGATCCAATTCCGTATCGCTTGGCGGACGAGCCGCCAAGCCACTCAACATGATTCGGCACATCACCGTGGCGACCTGTTCGGGCGGGGCATTGTGACGGATGACGTCGAGCCCGACATGCATCGTGCTTTGGCACATCCGGTCGGCCAGCGTGGGAAGGTCGATATCTCCTCTGATGAAGCCGCTCCACCTGGCGGCCCGCAGCGTCTGCAGCATCGCCTGGCCGACCGCGGTGGGCGGCTTCTGCAGCAGGCCCACGAGCTCGGGGTTGGAGCTCGGCGCGTCATAGAATGACATCTGAAGAGCGGCGCGGTGCTTGACCGCGCAGTCGGCGATGTCGGATCCGAGCTGGACGATTTTGTCCGATACCGGCCGTGCGTCGGGCTCGTCCAACCGCTCGAGAGCGATCTTGCCGACCCGGTCCAGGTCGGCGTAATACCGCCGGATCAGCTCGACGAGGATGGCTTCCTTGGATTCGAAGTGGTGGTAGAGACTGCCGGGCAGAATGCCTGCCGCGTCGGCGATCTCCTGCAGCGACGTGCGCAACCCGGAGGACGCGATCAGCGACGCCGCGGTCTGCAGTATCTCCGTGCGCCGCGTTCGATCCGCACCGTCGGCGTTGGTGTTCGCATCCGAGGGATGCCGAAGCGCCACCACACCTCCACGGCCAACCGCGCCCCTCATTGGTTCAGCCCCTCTCGACGGTTGGCCACCTGGCATCGACCCCGCAGAATGGGAACCAATCTTCGGTCCAGGCTATCAGAACGCCGACGCCCGGCGACCGGCCGAGGCATCGAACGCGCCGGTAGACGGCATTTCGTGGACTCGCGGGGCCGGGGAGGCACGCGCCCGGTCGTCGAGGCGGCCGGGGCGCGCTTTGACGAAGGACACGCCGAACTCTACGGTGGAACAGATATTTGGGTCAACCGGCATAGGTGTCGAATGAGCGCAGGTTCATCGTCGGAACCCGCCGATCGCCTGGACCGCCTGGCGATGCTGGCGTCGGCGATATCCGGGCGGGTGATACAGGTCGCCCCGGCACAGCCCGGTGAGCCGGCCTGGACGGACGGTGCAGCGATCTTCATCGATGCAAACTCGCCGCTGCGCAGCCAGCTGGAAGCGATCGCCGTGCAATCCTCGCTGTTGGCCGCCGGGAGCCTGGAACCTGACCGGGTGGCCGCGCTGAAGAGACATCCGGGCCTGGCCAGGCGGTACCTGACCGTCGAAGGTCATCGGGCGCTCGCCGCGAACGACGAATACCTACCGCCGGTGCTGACCTCGCTCGTCGAGCGGGGCATCGCGGCCCACAGTGATTCCCCGGAGAAATCCCTGCAGGTTGCGCGGGGCCGGCAGCCGCTCGCCGACCCCCCGCCGAGCTTCGGAACGATCCGGGTGCGAAACGTGTTGGCGGCCAAACCGCGTGCCGACGCATTGGCGGCGGCCCGGCACATCCCGCGTCGCGAAGCCGGCATAACTCCGACGGAGTTCGGCGATGATGGCGATGACGACAACGGCGCGGATGCCATCGATGTGTTCTCAAGTCCGGTCGGCGGGGGCGGTGC
>JAFAWC010000438.1 GCA_019242135.1 Mycobacteriaceae bacterium
GACCAGATCACGGATCTCGGCCGGGACCAGAGGCCGACCGACGCGACGGCGGGATTTCCAGCGCCAGTAGAGACGGAAACCGCTTCGATGCCAGCGCACCAGCGTCTCGGGCTTGAAAATGACCGCGGCTCCGAGCAGTGATGGGAACAGCCGGTAGAGCCAGACGAAGAGCAGACGATCTGAAGTGCGCAGTCTGAGCCGTGTTGGTGCGGACCGCTTCAGGACAGCAAGTTGCTGGCGCACAAATGCCATCTCGGCCTCGCGCGCCGCACGCGATCTGAACAGTCCGACGAGGAACCCAGCGAGCAGCTTCATAAGGTCGATCATGCCGGCACGATGTTAGCCCATCGCTGCATCGGCGCCAGCCCAGATGAGATTTTCGGTAACTACAGGGTCGGCGCGATCGAGGCGGGCCCTAACTTGCGACCGTGCCGGCAGGCATCGTTACGATGGACGCCCTGCGGCGGGGCAGGATGAAGTGTATCACCACAACCGCAATCACGTAGACGCTGGCGCAGGCAAAGAACACGACAGTGTAGTTGTTACCGGTCGCGTCCAGCACCCGGCCGATCACTGCGGCGGAAAAGGCGCCGGCGATGGCACTGATGCCGCCGCCCAGACCCACGGTGGACGCCACCGCCCCGCGCGGCATCGTATCGGACACCAGCGTGAACAGATTCGCCGAAAATCCCTGATGCGCGGCCATGGCGAGGCCTATGAGCACCACCGCGACCCACATGCTGTCCAGCTGCGGCGCCAGGAACACCGGAATCGTGCAGACGGCGCAGATGAGCAGGGTGATTTTGCGGGCGGGAAACACATCCATGCCGATTTTGATCAACCGCGAAGAGATCCAGCCGCCGCCGATCGAACCGAGGTCCGTCATCAAATAGATCAGCACCAGGGGCAACCCCACGGCGAATAGCGATACGTGGAACTTGGAATTCAGGAAGCTCGGCACCCAGTTGTTGTAGAACCACCAGGCCGGGTTGGTCAGCACTCCCCCCACGATGTAGACCCAGGTGCCGGGATAGGCGAGCAACTCGCCCCACGGCACCTTCTGCACCGCCACTTCCGGGTCCTGGTCAATGTAGGCGAGTTCGCTTGGCGTGACGCGCGGGTGTTCCTCGGGGGCGCGATAGCTGACCAGCCAGAACACCACCCAGATCAGCCCGATGGAGCCGGTGACATAGAACGCGGCCTGCCATCCCGCCAGGGCAACCACGGCCGCCCCAATCAGCGGTGCCAGCATTGCGCCGATGTTGCTGCCGGAATTGAACAGGCCAGTGGCGAAGGCGCGGTCGCGCACCGGAAACCACGTCGCGACGGCCTTGATGCAGGTCGGGAAATTGCCGCCCTCGCCCAAGCCCAGCACGAGCCGTGCCAGGATGAAGCCGCCGACGGACGCCACCAGGCCGTGAGCGGTCGATGCCGCACACCACAGGATCGCCGCGACGGCAAGGCCGAGGCGAACACCGATCCTGTCGGTCAGCCACCCCATCCCGGCATAGCCGATCGCGTAGGCGATCGAGAAGAAGAAGATGATGTTACCGAAATCGGTCTCGGTGAAATGCAGATCGCCCTGAATCGTCGGCTTGAGCACGCCGAGGATGTTGCGATCCATGTAGTTGACAGTGGTGATCACGAACAGCAGCCCGAGGATCACCCATCGGTAATTGCTGGCCGGTTTGATGGGGGCGTTCATCCATCTTCTCCCTGTGAAAGTTCTTCTGCGACAAAGCCTTTTGGCGAAGCAGAGGAGTTCCCCGGTGCCGACAGAGTGTAGCGCGACGTTGTTTGAATTTGCACCTGTCGAAGGCCGCCAGGTGGTGGCTGGGTTCGACGGTGGAGCGATCACTTCGGATGCCGGAGCGTTGCTGCTGGGCGAGACGAACCGTGCAATCCAGCTGACGGCTCGGCTTGCCACGTGCTTCACGGATGGACGGGTGGCGGCGCTGGTGTAGCACGAGGTCGCGACGATGGTGCTGCAACGTGTGGCCGGGATTGCACTGGGCTACGAAGACCTCAACGACCACGATGAACTGCGGCACGATCCGGTGCTGGCGGTGCTGGCCGGCAAGCTCTCGGCGAAGCGCGCCGACTGCGCGCCGCTGGCGGGTAAGTCAACGCTGAACCGTCTGGAGCTGAGCCAGCCGATCGCCACGCGCTATCACAAGGTGAGCCACGATGCAGCGGCAATCGAGACACTGTT